>JBBQRB010000133.1:0-9387 GCA_038215315.1 Pseudanabaenales cyanobacterium | reverse complement strand
CACCCTTCACTTTTAATGGTTTGGGGGGCGGCGCTCCGCCCCCCACCGCTAATTCTTGGTTTTTAAATGCGTATTTTTATACTGGGAAGGGAGTAGCTACTTAAAAAAATTAAATGGAAAAAAATTTAGACCGTAGTGATTTTGTTTTGATCGCGCATTTAACTGACACGCATCTATTTGCAGAAAGCGATCGTCTTTTAGTTGGCATTCCCACAGACGCATCATTTAAGGCAGTCTTAGCAGAAATAACCCAGACCTTACCAGACGTAGACTTACTGCTGCTGACAGGAGACTTATCTCAAGATGGCAGTATCGAATCCTACCAAAGAATGCGAAATACACTTGATAGTCACCAAATCCCTGCCTATTGCCTTGCGGGAAATCACGACGATCTATCAACTATGCAAAAACATTTGCCCAGTGAGTATGTGAGCTTGTCGCGATCGCAAAATATTGGTAATTGGAAGATATTGTTACTTAGTTCTGTAGTTGTCGGCGCAGTACATGGATATTTTGCAGAAGCGGAGTTAACTTGCTTAGAAGAGCAGTTAAATAGCGATCGCGATCGCCCAACTTTGATCGCTTTCCATCATCCTGCTGTGGCGATCGGCTCACCTTGGATGGATGGCATTTGCTTAACCAATCAAGAGCAGTTTTGGGAAATTTGCGATCGTTATCAACAGATCAAAGTTGTCCTCAGTGGTCATGCCCACCAAGACTTTGACCAAATCCATCAAACTCTCTACAGCTCAGTGCGTTGCTTAGTATCGCCATCAACCTGTGTCCAATTTCGACCACAAACGCCCACGTTTCAAGTTGATGAGCTAGCTCCCGCCTTTAGACATTTACGACTTTACGCCGATGGCTCGTTCCAAACAGAAGTTCATCGACTTAAATCTGATCAATTTTCTCCAGACCTTCAGGCAGCCAATTATTAAACAGCAATGGCTGTGTTTTGCGGCACTTTCAAAAGTTTCTCTTTGCCCTTTAAATGTAAAGCCAAAAAGAGAGATGCGGCGCATAGCGCCGCATCTCTCTTTTTGGCTTAGGAATAGCGACAGCTAGATCTTTCAGGGATACCAAAACATTCCTTTGATTCCTTCAGGATCAACATTAAAGCCCAACATTGCGTAAAAATCGACCACATGAGCATCAGCAAACAAGCTGATATTACTAATATCGTGTTTTCTCAACTCCCGAATCATTTCCTCCATCATTGCTTTTCCCAAACCCTTCGATTGAAATTCGGGATGAATAACCACATCCCAGAGAGTCGCGTTAAAAGCATGATCAGAGGTAGCGCGGGCAAATCCAACTAATCGCCTATAAGTGCCGCGATGTTCCCACATCGACAACACCACAAAGCTGTGCTGTAAGGCAATCCTTACCTTGCGGATAGGTCGTCTTGCCCAGCCCACAGAGTCACACAATTCTTCTAGTTCGTAAAGATCAATATCTTTTTCGGTGCTAAAAAAAATTTGTCCGCTTTGGTTGGGTACTTGGCGAAGTTTTGTTTTTTTCGTCGGTTCGAGGGTATCAGAACCAAATAAGCTTTTCCAGAAACCCATTTGCCCCATTTGTTACAAATTCTTTACAGAAACTCTAAGATTGCATTTATTGTATCTGCTTTTGCTAAAACCAAGCGATCGCAACTCTCAAAACCAGCTAATTTATAGCGATCAATAAGGACAAACCAAAAGAGGATTGCGGCGCGGTGCGCCGCAATCCTCTTTTGGGTGATAACTATAAAAAATATTTTGCGGCGGCAAGATGTGCCGCCAACGTTTGCTTGAGTTTTATAGCGCTTTGCGCTCTTATAAAACCCAGAGAAAATTATAAAAGTGCCGCAAAGCGGCACTTTTAAAAATTTCTCTGTACCCCTTAAAGGCTCAACAGGCTGTTTTTAGTAAATGTTAGAAATTCGATACTGCACTGCCTAGGCTATTTTTAGAAATCTTGAGATATTCTGTATTGACACCAGACTCACGGGTCAGTGAAACTTTGCCAGTACGGGCAATTTCACGGATGCCAAACTTATTTAACATCTTCAATATAGCCACCATTTTCCCAGGATCGCCCACAACTTCAACCGTTAAGAAGTCATCAGCTACATCAACAATACGCGCTCGGAAGATCTGGGATATTTCAATAATTTCCGATCGCACATTTGGAGCTGCATTTACCTTAACGAGCATTAATTCACGCTCCACACAAGGAATATCAGTAAAATCAAGAATCGTGATCACATTAATCAGTTTGTGTAACTGCTTAGTGATTTGCTCAATCGTATGATCGTCGCCTGAGACAACCATCGTAATGCGCGTAAATCCATCCTGCTCAGCAGTTCCGACAGCAAGGCTCTCAATATTAAAACCTCGGCGGGCGAACAAGCTAGCAATGCGGGTCAGCACGCCTGCCTCATCTTGAACGACAACGGAGAGAGTATGTTTCATAGTGACAAATTCGGCAAATAAACAGCACAGTAGACTATATTAGTGACTTTAGTTACCTTATTGCGCTTCTCAAGATACATAAAGCGAATTTTAGATTTGGTATTGAAAGGAAGTAATGTAGCTGCCGCCAAGTTTACTACTCCCTTCCCAGTGAAAGATTAGCGGTGCGGCGCGAAGCGCCGCCACTCGTCTTCTCGCTGTAATGTTAAGTTGGGCGCTTGAGTTTAGAATGGTTTACCTTGTGAATTAGGCAATATTGGAGTTATTTTTAGTTTCGATTAATTTTTGTAGACCAAACTGAGCACGCTTAATCTGTTTTTCGCATAACTCTTCAATATCAACTCTTCCAATTTCAACACCCCGTTGGGTATCAGTTAGACGGTCGAAAAATACAATGCTATCGACTTGTTTCATCCCAATCAGCCGAAACAGCATTTCAACGACATTATATTTAATGCATTCAAGGTTCTCATCGTTTAGCTTTAAGCGATCAATATTGGCAGGAGTCGGATCGCAATAGGCATAAATAGTAATTTTTTCCAGTTCAGGATTTTCATGATTGCTAAGGGGAGTTAGCAACCAGCCACCTTCAATATCTTGAATTACAAAATATTCAGTATGTTTCAGCTTTTGCGCGATCGCCTTTAACACAGAAGCAATCAAGCTGACGGCACTGGCGGTTTCTTGATCTGGGGTGCTTTGAACTAATAAAGACACTTGGCGATCGAGAATTTGGTCTTTGGTTAGCTCATTAATTGACATGGATAATTTGAATTTAATAAAAAATCAGATCTTTAACGATGCAGCTTCACCACACCATCACTTATTTTACTGAACGTTCCTTGTTATCGTTATCGATTGCGTTAGCTGATGGAGTCACAGCTTTAAAAAGAGCAGGATTGGTCTTGCTCAGTTGCAAGGACTCTAAGGTCTCAAATATTGCTTCGCGCATGATTGGTTCCGTTTCGCGATTTAGTAGGACTTGGCAATAATCAGCGATCGCGCGTTCTTGAGTCGCAGGTATAAAGTTGGAGTGAATATAGTGGTTGATATTCTTGATTGCCACCAACCTCAGCAAATCATCACTATCTGTAAGCTGGGCAATTAGTTGATCAAAACTATCTTGCTGACGATATAACCATTGCGTAAAAACTTGGCATCCTAAAAGCCCCAAAGCTCCTAGCGTTGCGCCTAGTTGCAAGATACTCGCGGCGGCAAACCAGTGATCGGGTTGGTTTGACCATATGGATAATATGCTGTAGGTCAGAAAAACAGTGGCAGTTCCACTGACAACTGACATCGATAGATGTCGATAGGGACTTTGCAAAAATTTCTGAACTCGCCACAAGATCACATTCCAGTTCCAATCTTGCATTGCATAGACGGTAATCATGGTAAGAATGCCAAGGCTAGTCGCAACAATTAGCTGCCAATTCCATGCGAGTAGCATTAACAAAAATATTATTAGCAATATCCACAGTGGCAAGCTTTGCTCGCGCGAAGTTCCTCGCAACATTGATTTGAAAATATGTGGCAATTGTAAAGGTAGTTGAGATGACGTTTCTTGATTTTGAAAAGGTGTATTTTTGATCACAGGCTAATCACTATATCCCTTTTGTCCCTATGCAAATTATGCATTACTTTACAGGATTTTTTAGTTAAGTTATACACCCAATTGCCGCCTCGCCTCAAACAATCCCAGAGCGGCGCTGACTGACAAGTTTAAACTACGAACCTTAGGGTGTTCCATCGGAATATACACCGAAGGATGATTAGATATTAACTCTGTGGGTAAGCCCTTTGACTCGCTACCAAATAATAACCAATCACCATCTTGATACTGAAATTCTCGAAAGCTCGAGGAGCCTCGGGCGCTAAAACAAACCCAACGACCGCCTTGGGATGCTTCTTGCAACGATTCAAGATTGGGATGTACTATCACTTTTACATATTCCCAATAGTCGATCCCTGCCCGCTTTAGTTGTCGATCATTTATTTCAAAGCCAAGAGGTTCGACTAAATGTAAATGGGTGTTAGTCGCGGCACAGGTACGGGCGATGCTGCCCGTATTAGGCGGGATTTCAGGATAAATAAGGGCGATTTGAATCATTGACAGTAATTTTGTTTTGATATGTGATTGCGGTACAGTAAAGCCCAGCAGAGCTTTAACTAGTTTTTATTTTGCAAATTTAAAGATTAGTGGGATTTTCAATTTCTTCAAGCGTTTGTAAAACCAATCTTCTAGCTTGAAGCTGCCATCCCCATTTCTGAACAGCGATCGCCACACCAGTACCCACTACAGTTGCAATAAAGTCTAGGGGCTGTTCCATTGATATACCTAAGAGTAAACCTAGCCCAGCGATACCCCAAAAAGGCAATGTAACTGTTTGGCGATTTTTTTCGACTAATTGACTAATATCATCGGTGGGCATATCCGCCAATAGCTCAGCTTTCGCTTGCTGTCGTTGAATATTTGTAAGGGTCAAGCAAAATTTAGGGCGTAGTTTTTCAATCTTGCGAGCTGTAGTGCTGTACTGTACCAGCTCGTCCTCTGCCATCATCATCAAGCGCTCTAATTTAGACATTATTGAATTTTGATTACATTTCGTTTACATTCTCCATCAAATTCTAAAGTTTTCCGCACTTATCTTGCATAGATGACAGCAGCTATATTTCTGCGATCGCCATACTTTTTTGCAGGGTTGGGAGAATATGCTAGCCAATGCAAATTCACAATTTTTAGAGATCTGTCCATGAGTTACTAAGTGGGCAAGCATAATTAAACCCAAAATCCAAAAAGCTGTAGCGCACGCTGCGCGTGCGCTACAGCTTTTTGGATTTTAAGGTTTCTTTTGCCTAGTTACTTAGTCAGTTCAATCTGGAGGTGTAAAGTACCTTCTTAATAGTGATTTGAGTCACTTCCTTTTCTCTAAAAATTTAGCTATGATAGTAATTGTCAAATCACCAAGACATTTGCACTGGAGAAACTGTGATGTTAGCGACGGAATGCATTGACTCCAGAGCTACTTTAAGTACAGAGGAAAAGCGCAGAACTACTACACGCATAGCTATGCGTGTTCCTAGAAGCTGCTACGGAGAACCTATTATCTCTCGCCTTTCTTGTGAACATGGTCTAACTATAAATATTATTGCCGCTCTTTTAGGTGAAAATCCTAATGATGATGGCTGGTTTACGTTAGAACTAACTGGAACAACACAACAGATTCAAAGCGGAATTATTTATTTAGAAGAATTAGATCTAGAAATCTGGGATAAAACTACTAGCGATGACGAAAGTTGGTAAAACCAATTAACTAAAACCCCAGTGGCATTGCTATGCAATGCCACTGGGGTTTTAGTTAATTGGTATAGCCCTAGACGTATCACAAAATAGAGGGTCGCGTCGCTCTGCGTCGCGGCTCTCTATTTTAGTAGCGCAAAAAGCTGTGGCGCACGCTGCGCCACAGCTTTTTGAGTTTTACTTTCAAAGATAGAGATAGCATTCATTGAAACATTTGTGTCATAGTTTTTTCCAGCAATCCACATCGTTTGGGGTTTGCCTTTGTCAATACTTTAGGTAAGTAACTATGCTTGGGAGCATCGTAGGGACAACAAAAATTTTGGGGGTAATGGGTTTTCCTGTGAGTCATAGCCTATCCCCTGTGATGCACAATGCCGCGATCGCGGCAATGGGACTTGACTATGTATATGTTCCGTTACCGATCGCAGTGGAAGATCTGCCAACAGCGATCGCTGGCTTAAAAACTGTGCGATCGCTACAAGGCTTTAACCTGACGATCCCTCACAAAGTCGAAGTTATGCCTTTGCTTGACGAAATTCTCCCCATTGCCAAAGCTGTCGGAGCCGTGAATACAGTTAAACGAGTTGGCGATCGCTGGGTTGGCACGAATACTGATGTAGCAGGTTTTTTAGAGCCTCTCAAGCAACTTAAATGTGATTGGACGCAGATGCCTGCGATCATTTTAGGTAGTGGTGGGGCGGCAAAAGCTGTGGTGGCGGCTTGCCTAGAATTGGGCTGTCCGATGATTCATGTGGTGGGGCGTGACCCCAAAAAGCTAAAAAAATTTCATGGTCTGATGACCAGTCAACTCCATGACTACAATTTGCGGGTGCATCCTTGGGCTTCTATGCCCCACTTGCTAGAAGTCGCAGGTATCGTAATCAATGCTACGCCGATTGGCATGGCTGGTGACTCGAATACGCCGATTTCGGAGTCGGAGATGGCGCTGTTAGGCGATCAGGCAATCGTCTATGACTTGATCTATACGCCCCGCCCGACTATATTTTTACAAATTGCAGCAGTACGTGGACTAAGAGTGATCGATGGGCTAGAAATGTTGATCAATCAGGGGGCGATCGCTCTAGAATTTTGGTTGGATCGACCTGTTCCTATTGAAATCATGCGACGATCTTTAATGAAACAACTTGGTTAACTTGGAGCGCAAAGCACCTTAAAATTAATTAAGAGAATTTTCAGAAGCGTTGCAAAGCAACGCTTCTGAAAATTCTCTTGTGGTTCGTTATAATGACTTCAATAAGGTGAAAATATAATTTTTTGTACCTTGTTAAAAAAGTGCCACAAGCATAGTATTAATTGTCTGAATTGGAATTGAAATAAACTTTTATGGCTAGCCTTCCTTCCCTTACTGGTGCTGAAATTCGCACAAAATTCCTCAATTTCTTTGAGGAACGTGGTCACAAGGTATTGCCTAGTGCTTCCCTTGTGCCTACCGATCCCACCGTACTCCTCACCATTGCGGGAATGCTGCCATTTAAGCCAATTTTCTTAGGGCAGCAGGAGCCTGAAGTTCCTCGTGCTACGACATCGCAAAAATGTATTCGTACCAATGACATCGAGAATGTCGGTAGAACGGCGCGTCACCATACGTTTTTTGAAATGCTAGGGAATTTCAGCTTTGGTGATTATTTCAAAAAAGAAGCGATCGCTTGGGGATGGGAATTAGTTACGCAAGTCTATCAAGTGCCCCCTGAGCGCCTTGTGGTCAGTATTTATCATACTGATGAAGATGCGTTTGCAATTTGGCGCGATGCGATCGGTATTCCTGCTCATCGGATTCAGCGCATGGGCGATGATAATTTCTGGGCTTCGGGCGCGACTGGTCCCTGCGGCCCTTGTTCCGAAATTTTTTATGATTTTCATCCAGAATTAGGGGATAAGAATATTGATTTGGAAGATGATTCGCGCTTTTTAGAGATATATAATCTTGTCTTCATGGAACTAAATCGTGATAGTAATGGCAATCTCGCACCACTGAAGAAGCAAAATATTGATACAGGTTTGGGATTGGAACGCATGGCTCAAGTTTTGCAAGGCGTTCCCAATAACTATGAGACAGATTTAATCTTTCCAATCATCAAAAAAGCGGCAGATATTGCAGGGCTTGATTATCGCCAGAGTGATGAAAAAGTTAAGACTTCACTGAAAGTAATCGGCGATCATGTGCGTTCAGTTGTGCATATGATTGCCGATGGCATTAATGCGTCGAACGTGGGGCGTGGTTATATTTTGCGCCGTCTCCTGCGGCGGGTTGTGCGTCACGGTCGCTTGATTGGGATTACTGGCCCATTTGCCTCAGAGGTTGCAGAAGTAGCGATCGCGCTTTCAGAGTCAGTTTATCCCAACACTCGCGAAAGAGAACATATCATTAAAGATGAAATTAAACTCGAAGAGAGTCGCTTCTTACAAACCCTAGAGCGTGGTGAGAAGTTGCTAGAAGAAATTCTATCCAAATCTGAAGTGCAATCTAGTAAAACAATTTCAGGTGTTGATGCTTTCACACTCTATGACACCTATGGATTTCCACTGGAACTAACTCAAGAGATTGCCGAAGAGGTCGGCTTTACCGTGGATGCTGGTGGTTTTGGTGTGGAAATGAAGAAGCAACAGGAGCGATCGCAAGCTGCTCATGAAGATATTGATTTACTCGCTAAGGATAATTGGGCAAATATTGCGAAGGAAATTGGCAAGACAGAATTTCTGGGCTATGCAGAGATGAATAGCACTGCCATCGTCAAGGCGCTTTTTGTGAATGGAAGTTTAGTGAATCGAATTTCCGTTGGCAACAAAGTCCAAATCATTTTAGATCGTACCCCTTTCTATGCTGAGTCTGGTGGACAGATTGGTGATACGGGTTATCTCGCCATTGGCGAAGCGATCGCCAAGATTAGTGATGTCCAAAAGCAAGCCAATCTATTTATTCATATTGGACAGATTGAACACGGTGAGATTGCTGTTGGCGATAATGTCAAGGCTCAAATCGCGGTATCCGAGCGCCGTCGCATCCAAGCCCATCACACTGCAACTCACCTCTTACAAGCAGCGCTGAAAAAGATTGTCGATCCTAATGTTTCCCAAGCAGGTTCTCTAGTTGATCGCGATCGCCTGCGCTTTGACTTCAATCTCAATCGGGCGGTTACGGCTGAAGAGATCCATCAAATCGAACTGCAAATTAATAACTGGATTGCGGAATCCCATGACTCGATAATTGAAGTACTGCCTATCGCTGAAGCAAAAGCCAAAGGCGCGATCGCTATGTTTGGTGAAAAGTACGGCGCAGAGGTACGAGTAATTGATATTCCTAATGTATCAATGGAGCTTTGCGGTGGTACTCATGTAACGAATACTAGCCAAATTGGGCTGTTCAAAATTATCGCCGAAGCAGGTGTTGCTTCTGGAGTACGTCGCATTGAGGCAATTTCAGGGCAGGCTGTTTTGGAATATCTGACACTTCGCGACAATATTGCCAAGGACTTGAGCGATCGCTTCAAGATTAAGCCTGAAGAAATTGGCGAGCGGATTACAGGCTTACAACAGGAATTGAAAATTGCTCAAAAAGAGGTTGAACATCTCAAGCAATCTCTAGCTCTGCTCAAAGCTGATAGCCTCATTCAA
>JBBQRB010000132.1:0-9411 GCA_038215315.1 Pseudanabaenales cyanobacterium | reverse complement strand
TAAGTAAAGCCATGAGTCAACAACTCATCACCATTGATGACATTTTTGAGCTATTTCGTGAAAGCGAGAGACAACGCAAAGAGCAGCAGTAATTGTTCCTACAATCTTTGCAAGAACAAAAGCAAACTTCCGAGCAATCTTTGCAGCAATACAGGCAAACTGCTGAGCGAGAAATGGCAGAACTCCGCAAAACCGTCGATCGCACTAGTCAGCAAATCGAGCAAACTAACAAACAAATTGGCGGTATTACGAGCCGATGGGGAGAATTTGTCGAGAATTTAGTCAGACCTGCCGCAGTAAAATTATTTCGAGCTAAGGGCATAGAAGTACATTTTACGGCTCTGCGAGTAGAAGCTCAGGACGCACAGGGTTCCATTGAGATCGATGTGTTAGCCGAAAATACAAATGAAGTGGTAGCTATTGAAGTTAAGTCCCACTTAGAAGTACGCAATGTGAAAAGATTTTTAGCAACATTAGAGCGCTTTAAAACTGCACTTCCTAAATATCAAAATTACAAACTCTATGGCGCGATCGCAGGGATCAAAGTTGACGAACGAGCTGATGCTTACGCCATTCAGGAGGGACTATTTTTAATTAAGCCATCGGGCGATACAGTGGCGATCGCCAACAATCAGCAATTTGTAGCGAAAACTTGGTGAGTATGAATTAGCCCTAATTGTAAAAAACAAAGGTAGCGCATTGCGCCGCCTTTGTTTTGGTTAAATTATTCAGGAACAACTTGGATTTTGATGATTGCAGTGACTTCAGCATGAAGCTTGATGGAAACATCAAAAGTACCTGTCTGATTGATTTCAGGAATTGTAATGTCGCGGTGATCAATTTCTAACATCGACTTCGCTGTAATCAATTGAGCAACTTCGCGATCGGTCACAGTACCGAAAATGGAGTTACCTTCACCGACTTTTTTCTTAATGATAAAGCCGCCAATGGTCGCTAGGGCTGTTTTACGACTCTCGGCTTCTTGACGAATTGCCAATAATCGTAAGCGCTCAACTTCTTTGCGTCTTTCAACTTCTCTAACCACACCCGAAGTAGCACGAATTGCTAAACCTTGAGGTATGAGGAAGTTTTGGGCATAACCAGGAGCTACCGATACTAAGTCACCAAGTTTGCCTAGTTTTGTGACATTTTTGGTCAGCATGACCTGCAAATTACTCTTTGCCATGTGCTTTTGATTCTTACTTGATTTAATGAAAACTATTAGCTATGGTCAAACAACGATCTTAGAACTAATATAGATACATTAGAATTTACGGTTTTAACCAGATTTTCTAGTATAGCGAAAAAACTGGCTTTGTAGACTCTACAAAAAATTTACGATGCAACGTTGGCAGTTATCAAAAATATCTGGGCGAATTGTGCCGCTTCTAGTCCTGTCGCTTTCCGCGACCCTACTGCCTAGTTGCCTGACCAGTCAGCCACCTAAGCCATTTAGTTCTGAGGCTTTACCGAGTGAAGCGATCGCGGAAATTAGCGAGATTCGTAGCTACCCAGTCCGAGTTAAATATCTCAACTCCTCGGTGGCAAAGCCTGCGACTGTGGGTATTCCCCTTAAGGTCGATGAGACGGTTAGCACCGATGAAAATTCCACCGCTCAAGTAAGTTTACGCAATGGGGCGATCGTGCGTATTGGCGGCAAGTCTAGCCTCACCCTCAAGCCCAAGAATCAAGTTGAGTTTACCTCTGGGCGTTTATTAACATGGGCTGAAGGTGAAAATAAAGCTACAACCAAAGTTTTAACTAACTTTGGGGAGATTTCTACTGACAATGGCACTGTATATATAGAAATTCCTACCAAGGTCGCCGAAGATAGGCGAGTGATCGCCCTTGACGGTAAAGTTACTATCTTGCTCAAAGCTTCTTCGCAAACTTTAACCTTAAATAAGGGTGAAGAAGTAATCGTTAAAGCTGATGGTAAAGCCTCTGAGCCTAAGCGTATTGAAAAAGAAAGCATTGACAAACGACTTGCCGACAACAACTTAATTTTTGGATTTAGTACGCAGCTAACCAACTTAAATCAGATTGTTGCAGAATTTGGAATCTCTGCCGCAGCTAAAGCAGCAAGTACGATTGAATTTCGCCGTTCTGAACTGCCAAAACTGCCCAAGGAAAGTAACCAAAAAAAGATCACCTATACCTCTGGTTCCGCAAGTAGCGATCGCAATGAACCCAGAAATGACCGTCCAGAAAAGAAGCGCGAGACGAAACCAAACGAGCCTGATCGTAAACAAGAAGAACCAACAGCAGCTAGGGATAATCAAAACACTCCTGAACCAGCCACACCCGTTGCCAATCCCGATGTCGTACCTGTCCAAAATCCTGTGACTAATAATCCAGTTAGCCCTGAGCCACCACCACAACCAGTGCCAATTGAACCGCCACCACCTCCTATACAGCCTGAGATTGCCGCTCCAGAGCCGCCAAGTCGTTAGGCTTGCAGCATTAAGAGCTTTGCTTAGCAAAGCCCTTAATGGTTTTGGGTTTGAATGCGAAGGGTTGTCAAAAATTGGTGTAGCGATCGCGAACTCTTGTGATAACATCTGTCGCTTAAAAGGGTTTGCGTAGGAACAATACTGATGTTGTCAACAAGAAAAAGACTGGAAAAAAAGTTATTCGCCAAATTATTGACAAAAGTATTTGTTGGTTTCGGTTCTCTAACCAGCTTATTGCCATTAGTTATTGCCATTAATGCGGTTAGCTTTCTGGGCGAGAGTCAGGCTTCCTCAAAAACATCCAAATTAATTACTGGACTAATCACACAGACTCAACTTAGCCAGCAACCTACTAAAAAACATAGCCTAGTTGTTTCAAGCCAATTACCACCAGCATTAGATAACCGTATCAGCTCTACCCTTGTTGATTATCGCGGTAGATTTTGGGTTGGTACTTGGCAAGGGCTGCTGCAAATTGATCAAAAAACTGGACGAGCGATCTCCTCCATATCCTTACCAAATTCCACCGTTACGGCTTTACTTGAGGATCGACGTGGCTTGTTCTGGGTGGGTACTACTTCGGGGCTGTACCAAATTCAACCCAGTTCTGGCAAAATTGAAAATCGAGTCATTCAACTTGCTTCCAGTCGTGTATTGAGCCTTGCGATGGATCGTGCAGGTTTTATTTGGGTGGGAACCGATCAGGGACTGACCAGAATTAGTCCTTATAATGCTGAAACCTATGCCAGAATCCTCAACCTACCAGGTACAGCCGCGAATGTGATGCAATTTGACCAGTCGGGAAATCTCTGGGTTGGTACTTTGAATGGATTGGTCAAGATCAATCCTGGTACTGCCAAGATTATCGCCAGAATCCCATTTGTATCTGGACAAGTCGTACAAGCGATCGCTGTTGAACCATCGGGTAAAATCTGGGCAGGAACACCGCGCAATGTTGTCGAAATTAATCCTAAAACTAATAAGGCGATCGCCAGAATTAATCCTGTGACTGGCAAGGATATCGTCGCCTTAGCGAGTAATAAAAATGGCGAGTTATGGATTGGGATGAGGGATGGCTTAGTCCTCGCAAACACCTATAACGGTGAGATTGTTGCTTCTGTTTTTGATCTACCCAGCAGCTCAGTACTCAATTTATTAATTCATAATCAATATATCTGGATCGGCACGAACGAGGGTCTAGGAAGAATTGGTACGACCTTCAAAGCAACACAGTTGCCAAATGTAAATGCCACAACAGTTTATAAGTTCTCTAAATAAAACCCAGATAAATTTTTAAAAGTGCGGCTTTGCGGCACTTTTTAAAATTTATCTGGGTTTTACAAGTCTATTGAGGCTGTAATCATAACCCCAAAGAGGATGGCAGCGCTCCGCGCTGCCATCCTCTTTGGGGTTTACTTGTCCTAAGCTACAGCGCTTTGCGCCGTTATAAAACCCAGAAAAAATTTTGAAAGTGCCGCGAAGCTTGATAAAACCGTTATAATTTGGATAATTCCTATAGAAATAGTGATTTTAAGTAAAATATGTGATGTTAATAAGTAGCGAGCCGCTCAAGACTCTAGATTTTAAATTGAGATAAGGTATAGCCTATTGAGTCTTTGAAAATTTCTTTAGGTTTTATAAAAGCGCAAAGCGCTGTAATTGTATGTTTTCGTTCCTACTTTAGAGATTTGTGTGGTGGAAAAGCAGGCGAAGAGATGGATATTTTGTTAACAAAATTTTATGAGATCTATACAGCTCAAATCTTAGATATTGGTGGCACTAAATTTTCGATCGCCTCAATCTTATCTCTGCTAGTCCTGATTGTTATTGCTTTTTTTATATCAAAATTTGTCAGTGAAATTATTAGGCGATCGCTTTTAACAAGACTGCGAATAAATCGAGGTCTGCAAGAAGCAATTACTGTATTTATCAAATACTTTCTGATTACTGTCACCAGTGTAATTATTTTGCAATCTGCTGGCATTAATCTCAGCTCTCTCGCCGTAATTGCTGGAGTGGTTGGCTTAGGCGTTGGCTTTGGATTGCAAAATCTTGCCAGTAACTTTATCAGTGGTTTGGTACTTCTTTTTGAACAAACGATTAAAGTGGGAGACTATATTGAA
The DNA here is from genome assembly GCA_038215315.1 of Pseudanabaenales cyanobacterium. Lineage (GTDB taxonomy): Bacteria > Cyanobacteriota > Cyanobacteriia > Pseudanabaenales > Pseudanabaenaceae > Pseudanabaena. The sequence continues at coordinate 4,835 of JBBQRB010000132.1, read as the reverse complement.
GTCGGAGAACTCAAGGGGACTATCGAAAAGATTTCAATCCGTTCTACAATTCTCCGCACTGAAGATGATCTATATGTAATTGTTCCAAATCAACGCTTCATTGAGAATAATACGATCAATTGGAGTTATGAAGGACATACCTGTCGTATTCATATTCCAGTGAGCGTTGCCTATGATACCGACCTATTAGTCTTAACAGAAGCTCTGTTGACAGCCGCTCGCCATGAACCTCGTGTACTATCAAACCCACCTCCTGAAGTTTGGTTTCAGTCTTTTGGAAGAGATACTCTTGACTTTGATTTATTAGTTTGGATTGATAATCCTGATGCTAATGAACCAATTCGTAGTTCTATCAATTTTCGGATAGCCTACGAATTTAGAGAAAGAAACATTAGAGTTCCTTTTCCCACTAGAGAAATAATCATTCATAATCCTGATGCAGTTAAGCAGATTATCCAATCCGCAAGTCTAAAATCTTCACCATCTTCACCAATTAAAAATATTCCAGTCGATGAACCTATAAACATTGCTAGCTCTACTGATAGCAGTGAAATTAGTGCCCAAAGCTTACGAGACTTACTCAGAAAAACGTCCTATTTTGAACGATGTACGGAAATAGAACTCTTTGCCTTAATTGCTAGAGGTTATCGTAAATATTTTGATATTGGCGAAGTTATCTGTAGAGAAAATGATCCTAGTGAAGAATTCTACATTATTCTTTCTGGAGCAGTTGAAGTAGTTTCTGAAAAGAACAATCAAGCGATCGCGAAATTGGTTGCTGGAGACTTTTTTGGCGAAATCTCTCTTTTGACAGGAACCCCACGGACTGCCACAGTTAAAGCTTTGGCGGCAAACACAATTTTATTTGTGGTGGAGCGTCAGCAGTTAAAAAGACTACTTAGCGAACATCCAGAACTGGGTGAACAAATTGCGCTGAAGCTGTCAGAGCGCCAACAAGTACTAATTAGCTTAGGATTACTAAACGAGGAAGAACTTCAGCGATCGCAATATGCCGCTTTAACTTGGGTTAGAGATCGTCTCAATAGTATATTTGGGATTAATCTTGGGAATATGTAAGTAGCTAGAAACCTCAAAAGCTATAGCTTTTGGGGTTTAATTAGGGCTTAACTTGGTAATTTTAAAACATCAAAACTGCTGCTGTAATAGCGTTGGTGCATTCACTCGAAAAGGCTCAGCGCCGAGAGCTTTTGGGTTGATGCGCCAAGAATCAGCTCTAGCACTATACTCTGCAACTTTTTGATTGAGACGATTGCTTAGCATCACATTAAAGTCTTGTTTTTGGGCTTCACTTCCCAACTTAAATAAGAAACTAAATCTCTGTAGATAGTCAGCAGATGTCCACCTGCCCATATTAATAATTACAATTGCTTGCTTAGCTTCTGCGTTGATTACAATATTTTCCACCCAACCCTGATTTAGTCTTTGCGCCAACCACCATAGACTCGGCTGGACTGGCTGTTGAGGAATGGTGATAGTCTCAGCGATCGCGACATTATGTCGGTAGGAACTTATTGCCAGCATTTCTAGAGAAACTAGCGAGCTTACTAGGGCTAACAAAATATGCTTAAAACTATTAGCCATCGTTACAACTCCAGTGAATAAATTTTAATATACTATCCAACTTTTTGTAATTATAGCTGCCGTCAGTATGATTAGGGCTTCGACATCACCCAACTAACATGGACTGATGGTTTCGCTCAGAGGATAAATGTGAATATAAATATTACCTAAAATAATGTCGTAACGCTTCCAGATATGCTACCAAGTTGGAATGAGATTAAGGAAAGAGCGATCGCGCTCTTTCCTTCACTTGAAAGACAGGAAAGTCTCACAGGTAGCTGAGCATCAATGAGGAATTTCATACGAGAACTTTGTGGATGCTTTTTACTTGTGTGAGTTTGGTGGCATAGGCTAGGGCAGCGAAAATATCATCTCTTTCTAGGTCGTTATAGTCTCCAAGAATTTCTTCGGTGGTCATGCCTGAACTGAGAAGTTCTAAGATCATCTCAACGGGATAGCGTAAACCTCGGATGCAGGGTTTGCCGTGACAGATATTCCAGTCAATTGTGATTCGTTGTAACAGCATATTAAATTATCCTTTTACTAAAGATTTTTCAAATTCTTGCTTTTTGAGAGAAATTGAAGAAAGTAGGCGATCGCAATTTCCTTGTTGTCTCTTTTGCCAAGTTTAACAATGCTAATATGAATAACTACTAAAATTATGCTTTAGAGTTAACTTTTATGCCTTTAAGTTGGAATGAGATCAAGGGGCGTGCGATCAATTTAAATTAACTAAATTAGCAATTTAAGACCAAAATCTATTTGGATTGTCTAAATATCTTAAGAAATCATTATATGATTACTAATGTTAATATTTGAAGAGCAGCTAACAAATGCTTCCAAAACAGTACAATCCCGATGCATTTCTTGATATTGGTTATCCAACTGGTTCTTCTTTTTTTGAGAAATTTTTATCTAGTCCAGAATTCACAGTTGACTTCTTAAAAAGCTTCAATGTTTCTAAAAGGAGCGACTTAAAAACAAAAGAAGGATATGCAATTAATTTGGTTGGTGCAATCTTAAATAATGAACTGAGTGCGAATGAGTTAATTATAAAGTATGTACAGAAGCCGAGAACATGGTTATCTCTCATGCAGGGTACATACTCAGAAACACCTCAACTAAAGAATCCTAAAGACTTACTTATGTCATTTGGAGAGGTTGGATGGTATGGACCAATTAAGGATACTCAAAACTCTAGGGTTTATTATATCTACACTCAGAGCATTGCTCATTATATTCCTAAAGAAGAATACATTGATGGAAAAGGTAAGCGAAAGACCTATGATATTGCTCATATTCGGTGGCCGATTATAGCTGAAGTGAGCGATAAATATGTTGCTGTTAGCTGGGATGGATTTTCACATGTACGAGAAGACAAACCAAACTCCAAAAATCAGTTCCATTTTTGGCTAAACATTTCTGAAGTCTTTAAAGAACTTCAGATACTTCTTGTGGGGAAATGGGAACATCCAGAACTTCATGTTTTGCTTTTACATAAACTTTGGGACAAGTTTCTTGATAAGCCTCAATATGAATGGAGTCATAAGAGAGTTAGGGCAGAGTCATCAGGTATAGCTTTGAACGCACATAGTTCTGGGGATACTGAAATTGAAGTCGGAGATAAAGGATTAAAGGGGCTTTCGAGAAAACTTGCTGAAGCTGCCTTAGATTCACTAAAGTATCCTTTTCCTCACGATACTGCAAAGCTAACTCTTGTTGAAACAGCTATTCTCCATACACTTATTAGAGAGTGGGGTACGAAATCCTATGAGTTTAGTCTTAAGAAGACAATAGATAATTCTAGTTTTGATGCTGATATACCTAGTCTTGATGTAGAACCTCTAAAGAAGATTAATATTGAAACTCTTTTTCGTGTACATTGCTACTTTGGATTAGATCTATCTTCTCAAAGCCAAGACTCTTTACAACATCTTAAGTGCTATCAAGAGTGTGGAAGCAGCGTTGGAGTGCTAAAATTTTTATTAGCAGAACTGGGCTTAGAGTAGTTTGTATGCCCCAATTTACTTGCGATACTCATCTAAAATTTTTAGACCATAGACAAAAAGATAAGCTGAGTCTGAGGTTTAGATCTCCTAATGAAAAAGCAATGCCTCATGAGCTTGCAGTAAGCTTAGGACTAAAACTGTCTCAAGCGTATGCAATTTTAATTGTTCTTGGTTCTGTGGACTTGTGTAATATACGTCTTCTCATTTACCACAGTTGCAGTGATGCATCGGTTGGTTCGATTCCCTTTGGAATAGGATTTCCACCTCTCCCTTGGATTTGCCCAGAATGTGGAGCAATTATTACTGAACGGGATGAAATGTTTTTTGACATTATCTGTATAGCTAAAGAACCAATTGAATTTATTTAATTTATGTCTAATCAAAAAAATCTAGCTGCTGATATAGTTGTAAATTTTCTCAAAGCTTTAGAAGATATAGATCAAGTAAATGATGGGTCAAATACGACTATAGCTTCCTATCTATATGATCCAGACGCTAGAATTCCTGCACATTTGAAAAAATTGAAAGCTTATATAGAACAAAAATCTCCAACACAAAATCAACGTCAGGAAGCCGGGAAACTACTAGAACAGATAGTATTTCTTGCTTTCCGAAGTTTAAAAGGGCTTTCAAGTATAAAAAGTTTTAGTTCAGCAGGTCCTCAATTCGATCTTCTAATTAGCGGTGATAGTGAAAGCTGGTTAGTTCTTTATAAGCTTTTGTACATGAAAGAAAATTGTCGAGATATTGTTGTTGAAGCTAAATGTACTAAAGACAAAGTAACAGATCAGCAATTCGCGAGACTGTGCAGTCTTATGGAAATAAATCTTTTCAGAACAACTGGGCTAGGAATATTTTTCACCTTAAAAGGTGCTACAGGATTTCCTGATAGAGATCAAAGTAATAGACAAAGAAAGCTTAGCGACGCAAGATTACGGCAAGCACTTTTTCATGCAAGAACTGGTAAATCAATTATTGTCCTAGACTCACAGGATATTTTTGAACTAGATAAACCTGCCGCTTTAATTCAGATTTTAATAAGAAAAATAAGAGATATTGAGCATCTTAGTGGACTTTCAATAGAAACCTGCAATCCATATGAAGTTGACTTGCCTAAACATTTGGGAACTTTAATTGCTTGAAAGTTTTTTAAAGCTTAAGGGGTTAGGAAACAACATCTCAATCATTGGCACATAAAGCTTTGAAGTTAGAAGCTCTCAAACAATCTTCTGATATGGCGATCGC
>JBBQRB010000131.1:0-9471 GCA_038215315.1 Pseudanabaenales cyanobacterium | reverse complement strand
GCCACCATCGCGATCGATGATACCCGCTTGTTTTTACAAGTAGATCATGATCTAGCGGTGACGGTTAGTGACGCTAATCCTGATACTAGCAATGACTTTGAGAGCAATGGCATCACCTTAAAGAACATTATGTTTGGTAGATCTTCCCTTGATAAGTCAGTTGCTTCTGGCAAGATTTTTATTCATGCTAGTTTTGGGAACTTACTAAAGATTCGTGCCATAGTCGCGTCAGTACTGGCTGACAGCGCCAATGAGCCAAGGTTAGCCAGCCTATGGCAAAGGTTTGATCAAGAATGGCAGTCTTAAAAAAGAGGGTGGCGGCGCGGAGCGTTGCCACCCTCTTTTTTAAGACTGCCAACAGCTATAACTTGACCTTACTCAAAATAGATAAAGTGCCAAAGCCAATCAAAATTACACCACTGCCCCAATTGAGCCAACTTGACCAACGGCGCAATTCTAAAAACTGCTTAATTACGCCTGTAAACGTACCCGCGATCGCTAGGGGCAACACAGAACCGATCGCATAGGCAAGTAATAGCTCCGTTCCCATGATTAAATTTCCTGAACCTGAAACCCAAGCCAGCAAAGTTACTAATACAGGCGTGCTGCAAGGCGAAGCAACAAAACCAAAGGAAAACCCAATCAAAAGCGATCGCAAGCCCCTTGGTAAGTTAGCAGATACTTCCCAATTGCCAAAGCTCGGTAAACGCAAAGAAATAACTTCCAATAGCTGCAAACCCATCACAATCGCGATGAGTCCCATCACCACTGACCATCCCCAAGCAGTTTGTCCATAAATTTTGCCCAGTAAAGCCGCAGCTAATCCAAATCCTGTTAAGGCGATCGCAAAACCCAAACAGAACCAAGCCGATTGCAAGGCAGATTTCCAAGTGCTTTTAGATTCATACCCACCGATATAGCCAATCGTCAATGGCAACATCGAGAGCGTGCAGGGCGTAAGGCTAGTCACTAGTCCTGCTAGAAATACGATACCCAAGCTGATCCATGCGGCTTGCCATGAAGTCTGGTGGAGTTGATTGTTTACTAGAGCATCTGTCCATTGCTCAAGGTGATAAAGCCAGTTTGATAATGCAGACAACATGGTTATTTAAATTATTTAAAGAGGTAAGGCACTTGCTTCAAATTAAAGTGCCAAAGGCTTCGACTTCGCTCAGCCAAAGCGACCGATGGCTGAGCGAAGTCGAAGCCTTTGGCACTGAACTGGTACGTTTTTTCCCAGCACATCCCCAATTCGCACCTTATCTTCTACGGACAGCGACAACCCTTCGCCGACTCATTTACCCATAGCCTTGACTAGGAAAATACCACCGAAGTATAGGATGCCAACCGCGCCTGCGAGCAAACTCTGGGTCATCGGATCGGTGGAAGGGGTGAGAACTGCGCCCAAAATTACCGCACCAAGAATGACATAACGCCAACCTGCTAGCATTTTTTCAGAGTTGACAATCCCCGTCATCGCCAGTAGAGCTTGAATTACAGGAATCTGAAAGGCTAACCCTGTACTGAATAGCAATAACAATACAAATTCAAAGTAGCGATCAATAGACCAGAACTGCTCAACAACATCGCCGCCATAGCTGATAAAGAAGTTGAGAGCAGCAGGTATCAGCAACTCGTAGGCAAACACAATACCAAGAGCAAACAAAATGCTAGAGCCAAAAACTATGGGCGCGATCACGTTTTTCTCTTTGCGCGTCAGCCCTGGCAAGATAAATCGCACAATCTGATACAAAATTACGGGGCTAGCCACTAATATGCCACTGTAACCAGCCACCTTGATCGATACAAAGAAGTATTCCCCTGGAGCGAGTTGCAAAAATTTTACCCCTTGGGCGGGAATTTCTAGCAAAGCCACTATCTTATTAACCAAGACAAAGCAGCCGACTATGCCAGCAAAAATAGCGATTAAGGCATAAAAAATACGCGATCGCAGTTCTTCTAGATGGTCAAATAAAGACATCTCGACATCTTCTGTAGGATCGTCAAGATCACCATCAACCAAAGGATCGGCGATCGCATTAGTTTGACTCAGACTGGCAATGGCTGATCCTGATGAGGTTTGAAGATCCTGTGGTTTTTCTGCTTCGTTTACCGTCTCTAGCATGGTGTCGTTACTAAAACCTACTCAATCAAAGTATATCGATACTATAACGTTTTCCAGTCTGAACAGTTTGGTTAAACCCAATAAGTGAGTTGCGGCGCTTTGAGCCGCAACTCACTTATTGGGTTTGGGACTTGCTATTAGTTAAATTACCGACCTTTCGCGATCGCCCAAATTAATTAAGCAACTCGCTTTGCGAGTTGCTTAATTACAGCCTGTTGAGTCTTTAAAGGGTACAGAGAAATTTTTGAAAGTGCTGCTTCGCAGCACTTTCAAAAATTTCTCTGGGTTTTATAAAAGCGCAAAGCGCTGTAGTTTGGTTTTTGGTTCGGGTTTAAGCGCAGAGCATTGTAACTTTTAGGCAGCTTGACGATAAAGTTCGCGGGCATAGTCTGTCCATGAGCCTTGTCCCCAATAGCGGAAGCAGCTAGTCTGGACTAACAGGTTATAAAGCAAGGCATGACAATAATCTGATTGCTTCGTTACTTCAGGATCAGCCGCCACCAGTGGATCATACTTTTCATGGAACTTAGCGCTAAGTTGGTTCATTGGTTCCAATACATTTTCATAACCATTAACCCAACTCATACTGTTTGTCCATGAAGCTCCATCCATGTGGAATTGATGATCATTTTCCTTCAACTCCGCGATCGCCTGTTCCACCGATCCCGTACTAATATTTTGACCGCACTTATTCCATACCTTATGTTGCTGAACAGCTTGAACCTCAGGATAGTCGTGAGGATTAACGCCTGCAAATTCAATCATTTCTAAATATTCAGTACCATTTAGACCAACTACACCCGCAGTCCCTCGTCCATTATTTTTAAGCTGATCCCATACCAATGGATAGTCGCGAGGAAACTCATTCATCATCACGCCGCCATTCTCACCATCGGCAATCTGCGTAACTAGTGATGGAACTTCGATGTTCCCAATTAACTGCTTGCCACGTCCCTTTGCCTCATGGTAGGGCTGCATTTGAGCAACTAATTTGGTGTCAGAGCCTTGAGTTTTAATCAAGCAAGTAATACTAATAGAATCACCTTGAGAATTTTTAGCAACGAGTCGATTAGGAATATATTTTTGATCTTGAGTTAGCCTCGACCCATCAAGAAGTTCCACAGAATGTTCTTGCACCATTAACCAACGATAACCGCATTCTTGGAGAGCCTTGATATATTCATAGAGCGTATCAGGATGATTGGGAAGGTGCATCTCAGGCGGCGAAAATCCCTTAACTCTCTTGAGGGCATCAATTCCAAAAATAGAAGCAAAATGACTCTGCCACGCCTGAATATGTAGCTTAATATCGGGTATTGGTGTCGATGGAATTACAGCATGGCTCCACATCGTTCCCAACCATTCCACGTAAGGCTGATATTGGCGATCGCAGGTAATCTTTTTCAGATTATCCAAAACATCATGGCGCTGCATCTGCTGCAAGCCCCAGAGCAAATTGCCCGAATAGTCCAACATGATCCGAGGGTTGCCACCCTGAGCAACTAGTTGAGGGATAAATTCACCCATGCGCCCATAGCACCAAGCAAATACCCCAGCATTATGGTTATCACCTTCGCCTTGATGCTCAAACATATGTTGTAGGTGACTGATCAGACTGCCATTTGCACCTGTCGGAATTATCGGCTGATGCATATGTAATGCACAGGCGAAGGCGGCGGTAATCTGACAAAGTTGTAAATTATTCTGATTCAAAAATACCGATGTACTTTCTCGCATGGCGCGATTAATTTCTTCTTCGTTTCCACAAATTGCTGGTAAGTCAGAGGTGACAAGGTTCGACGATGTGGTGGTAAGCAAAACTTGTAAAACCTCAAAAACAGTTCTTTATTAAAATCCACAATACCAATAAAAAGTAAATGGAGTGCAGCGCTGAGCGCTGCACTCCATTTACGGCAAATCCCGACCAAACCCAGATTTTGTGTAAAAGCCCCGCTTCGCGGGGCTTTTACACAAAATCTGGGTTTGGTTTGTTCTTAGTCTGCTGTATGAGAGCAAAACTAAAACCTAAAAAGCTATGGCGCGTGCGCCATAGCTTTTTGGGTTTTAGTTTTTGCTGTAACTTCTCAAACACGATCTAAACAAGATTAAGTCATTTGCAGCAGGCTGCAAAAACGTAAATTATTGTATGCTAATCATCTTAAACAATAAAAATACTTGCATATTTGGCATCATGCTTGATCGCGCGTTAGTAAATGTAGCTATTTCCCTATGTCCCGAAGAGGCAGTTTGCTATTTGGCAAGAGTTTATACAACCTTAGTTGTTTTTGACCCTCCAGAATTTATCAAAACCTCTGTCGGTAAGCGCGTTTTGATTCATTCTCTCGGATATCCTGATAACCCAGAATCTGCAAGAACATGTCGGCAGCTCATGGATGAATTTGGATTTGATGCAGATACATTCCCAGCTTTTTCCTTGCAGGGATTGGCGACAATCGCTGCAATTTTTCCTTGCGATCGCCGCGATTTGGAGACAGATTTTGAATTGGATCAGCAGCTTGATATTGCGCCAACTAGCTTGATTGATATCCAGTCGCGAGTTGAAGATAGAGGTCAGTCGGCTTGGCTGATGCAGTTAAAAGAAACTTACTTCTTGCAAGAACCAGTTTATGATGTATTGCCCCCAATGGGTAAGATGACGGGAGATATGTGGATACCACAGCACCGATCGCATTTAGAAGATTTTCAACAAGCTTTAAGTCGCGATATTTTGAATACTAAGGTTTAAGTGACCCAAAAGAGGGTGGCGGCGCTTCGCGTCGCCACCCTCTTTTGCGTTAATACAAGTGGCGACAGTTATAATAGTTGGAGAGACTCATATTGCCGCAGCTTTGAACCAATCATACTTTCAATCAGAACATCTTCTATTTAATCGCACAACCCCAGAGCATGATGCTGTGTCGGTTGTATTTGCATTTCCCAACACCTATACAGTAGGAATTACTAGTCTTGGATATCAGGGGGTTTGGGCAAATCTAGCTACGCGATCGCAGGTAGATGTGAGGCGCTGGTTTACGGATGCCCATGAAGATTTGCCGCGAGATATAGAGATTTTGGGATTTTCTTTTTCGTGGGAATTGGATTATGTCAATATTCTGGCGGCATTAAAAAAATTCGAGATTCCAGTTGATAGCTGCGATCGCACTAACGAGCATCCCTTAGTATTCGGCGGGGGACCTGTCTTGACAGCCAATCCTGAGCCATTTGCAGCATGGTTTGATTTGATTTTATTGGGAGATGGAGAAGAGTTAATTGGGAACTTTATAAAAGCTTATCAAGAAGTAAGATATGCTAGCCGTCAAGAAAAGTTGCGCCATTTAGCCAAGCTAGATGGTGTTTATGTTCCCCAACTATATACCGTCACCTATGAGTCTGAGGATGGTGCGATCGCGACAATTGAGCCGATTGATAGCGATATTCCTGCGATTGTGCATAAGCAAACTTATAAAAGCAATCTTCTCTCTGCTTCTACAGTTGTCACCGATAAGGCTGCTTGGGAAAGTATCTTTATGGTGGAGGTGGTGCGAAGTTGCCCAGAAATGTGCCGATTTTGCATGGCAAGCTATTTAACACTTCCATTTCGGACTGCGAGTTTAGAGTCTAGTTTAATCCCTGCGATCGCGAGGGGAATGGAAGTAACCAAGCGCTTAGGTCTATTAGGAGCGTCAATTACCCAGCATCCAGAATTTGATACTTTGCTAGATTATCTTGCTCAGCCTCAGTTTGATGATGTGCGGTTAAGCCTTGCTTCTGTTCGTACAAATACGCTCACCGAAAAGTTAGCTCGGACTCTCTCTACTCGTGATAGTCGCTCTGTAACGATCGCGATTGAAAGCGGCTCCGAACGTTTGCGCGAAATCATCAATAAAAAACTTCATAATGACGAGATTAAACAAGCCGCGATCAATGCTCAAGTGGGGGGACTCAAGGCTCTAAAGCTATATGGCATGGCTGGCGTGCCAATGGAAAATGACGATGATATTGAGCAAACAATTGAGATGCTAATTTCGTTGCGAAAAACTGCTCCGAAGTTAAAAATCACCTTTGGTTGTAGTACCTTTGTTCCGAAGTCTCATACTCCTTGGCAGTGGCAGGGTGTCAGCAAAACTGCAGAAAAGAAAATGCAACTTTTCCGCAAAAAATTACTTCCAAAGGGAATTGATTTCCGTCCTGAAAGTTACAAGGATTCTATTATTCAAGCGTTGATCTCTAGAGGCGATCGCCGTTTGACGAAGCTGCTGATCTTGGCAGGTAGTTACAACGAGGGTGATGTTCCTAGTGATGGTTCTTATAAACGCGCTTTTAAGGAACTCAGTGGGCAATTACCACCTTTGAGTTGGTATGTGCATGATGATTGGGATGTGGCGCAAGTGCTGCCTTGGCAACATCTTCGGAGTGCTTTGCCCGTAGAGACACTGGTTAAGCATCGCGAGAGTTCTTTTGCTTAAATGGATAAGCTAAATATTATAATTCCTACTTTTTCAAATAGTGCGATCGCCCTGCAAAATCGGCGATCGCAATTAGCAATTAGCTAAACCAAGTTTTTAGCTTTTCCTGTGCTTTTATTTTGTGTTCTGGCTTGATATGAGCAACAACTATTGCTAGAGCATAGGCTAATGCGCCAAGATCATCACTGTAACCAACAACTGGAGTTAAGTCAGGAATTGCATCAATTGGAGTAATGAAATAACCCAATGCACCTATAATCACAGTCTTTGCCCAAATAGGCGTGTCAGAATCTATTAGAGCATAATAAAGTAATAGAGCTTTTTCAATTACTTCTTTACCAGCAGTGAGGGCATATCCTTTGATTTTCTCCCAGAATGAAGATTCTTCGTTGCCTTTGCTCAAACTATCAGATTTGTTATTCATTGAGTAACCAATTTGGCGTTGCACATATTCATAATGTTATCTAAGAATGTAGTGTTGCGTAGTAATAAAGAGCAAGTAAGTAGTAATACAATCTTATCCAATAAGCTCGTTCTGTAAAACTGGTAAGTAGGCAAGCATAATTAAACCCAAAACCTAAAAAGCGGTAGCGCACGCTGCGCGTGCGCTACCGCTTTTTGGGTTTTAAGGTTTTTTTTGCCCACATACAGCCTATTGAGGCTTTAAAGGGTACAGAGAAATTTTTGAAAGTGCCGCGAAGCGGCACTTTCAAAAAATTCTCTGGGTTTTATAGCAGCGCAAAGCGCTGTACTTAGTAGAACAACACCGTCAAGCGATAAGGGATCAACGCAGAGATAAAGTACCATATAGTGAAAGAGGTATAGAAAATTAACGAAGCGAAGAAGTAAAAGAGACAATCAAAGACGCAGCGATCGCAACAACCCTCATCTTCTAAAATCTCGTACAACAGCGATCGCCAAATCACTCACTACCCAAATACCAATAATGTATAGTATTTCAAGATAGAATGTTTACTAGGAGTAGCTTTAAGAGGTACTTAGGTGAAGACAAAAGAGACAACTAAGAGCATCACCGTTTCTTTGGCAATTGATGTTTTTAATAGCTTGCCTTTGCAGGGGCGGATGCGTTGGCTGCGTGAGGCGATCGCTGAGAAGTTGCGACAGGAAAATCAATTTGTTTCAAGTTCTGCTGAGTCTAAGGCGATCGCTCGAATTGCTATGCCGATTGGTGAAGATGAGTGGGTAACGATTGGAATTCTAGATGAAGAGTTTGATTTGGAGCAGGTGAATAGGGAGATTGTGCAGCGTGGCTATAAGCGCTAAGTATTTTTTGCAAGTGCATCCACTTGTATTGTCTGAGGATTTATCAAATTTGCTGACGATTTTGCAATCTGATTTTGAGGGTTTGTTTAAGCCTATTTTACAGTCAAGTCCTGAGACTGGTGAGGTTTTGAGTTGTCATAAGTTAAAGGGTGATTTGCGTGGATATCATGCCTTGGAAATTCCTTATGATGAGGCGGAATATAGGCTGGTCTATCGGATTTATGAAAAGCCTGCTCCAAAAAGGGTGCGGGTGATTAGTTTTGATATTCACGATCCTGCTTATGAGAAAGCTAAACAAAGAGCGATGGGGTAGGATCGCCTCAACCCTCATCTCCAAAGTTCCGCACAACAGCGATCGCACTATAAACACCTCAAAAAAAGATCGCTGCAATCAGAAAATATCCTCATAAATATCTGCCATCGTTAAAGATAAATTTAGTGAATTTAGAACTAAATTATCCTGATGTCCTAATGTTTCTTTAGTCCAATTACCTCTCGAATCTTGGCGATAGACTTCTATCTTTATTTTATCTTGTGCAACCAAAATATATTCTTGGAGACTACTAATTGTTTGATAATTAATCAGTTTTTCGCGCCGATCGCTCACCTCAGTACTTGGTGATAACACCTCAAAAATCACACAAGGATAATTTATCAGATAGGTATCTCTATCTTCGGGGCTGCAAGTAATTAGCACATCAGGATAATAAAATACAGTTTTATTTTGATAAACAGACTTTAGTATTACCTTCATGTCTGACATAAATACATCGCAACTTCTTCCTCGCAATTCAGAACGCAAGCGACTGGCAATATTCAACGTAATTATATTGTGTGTTTTGCTTCCTCCAGCCATCGCAAAAACCTGACCATCCAGATATTCATGGCGAACTTCGCTTCTACTTTCCGCTTCTAAATATTCAGTGACTGAAAAAATGGGTATTGGCGATCGCATAATTTCTAGTTCTCACTAATTTTTACTTTAACTGTCATTACAATTATATGCTTCTGCTCAAAATAAAGCGATCGCACCAACCATCATCTCCAAAATTACGCATAACTGCGATCGCCACATAAACACCCGAAAACGCGATCTCTCAAACTCTTATTTTCCAAATTTTGCAGGATAGAGATCGCTATCCCACTGAAAAGTAAATATTCACACATGATAAATTATTTCTTAGTAGGCACTGCTACTTTTGTCCAGTAAAAACAGATGGGATATGATACGAGAAAACAAAAATGGCAAGAGATTTATTTCATGATGCAGCTAAAAATGCACTGATCAAGGACGGTTGGAGGATTACTGACGATCCATTTTCTTTAAAAGTAGGAGATTCTGAACTTTATATAGACCTTGGTGCTGAAAGACTTATCGCTGCCGAACGCAATAGCGAGAAAATTGCCGTAGAAGTCAAAAGTTTTATTGGCAACTCATCTCTGAGCGATTTTCATTTAGCTGTTGGACAATTCATTAACTATAGAGTAGGACTAAAATCAGTCTATCCAGACCGCAAACTATTTTTAGCAGTTCCTAACAGCGCCTATGAAACTTTCTTCAAAAAAGAATTTCCGCGCATGGTAATACGAGAATGT
>JBBQRB010000130.1:0-9595 GCA_038215315.1 Pseudanabaenales cyanobacterium | reverse complement strand
AGAATTAAAAAGCGAAATCCGCCATGAATATGTGGGGGGAGAAATATTCGCAATGGCAGGGGCAAGTGAAGAACATAACTTTATTGCAGGGAATTTATATTCTATGATTCGACAGAAGCTGAAAGGAAATTCTTGCAAAGTTTTTATGTCGGATATGAAGGTTAGAGTAAAAGTTAAAGAAACTGATATTTTCTACTATCCCGATATTATGGTTACCTGCGATCCTCTGGATCGAGATCGATATTCTAAAGCAAGTCCAAGCTTAATTATCGAGGTTCTATCTAAAAATACTAGGATGATTGATAAAAGAGAAAAGCTCTTGAGTTATCAGAATATTCCAAGCTTACAAGAATATATTCTGGTTTCCCAAGATGAGATAAAAGTAGAAGTATATCGCCCTAATGAAAAGGGAAGTTGGATCAAAGAAAATCTAATCAAAGGTGATGAATTGCAATTAAAGTCTGTAGATTTATCTCTGACTATGAATGATATATACGAAGATGTGTTTTAGGATTTGTGTGCTTGGGGCGATCGCTTATTAATTTCAAAGAACTTCTAATCGATCGCAACTTAACCACAATTATTTTTATTCACTTTTTTAGAAATAAACTTCCGTACCCCAAACAGCACTCCTAAACTAACTATGCCAACGGCAGGACTGAACTCAAAGGGAACTGGAGTTGCAGCAGTAATTTGGAAGGCGGCTAAGTAGCTGAGCGCAATTTAAACATGAACCTCAAAAACTTTGCTGCATTCTCCGCTTGCACCAAAGTTTTTGAGTCTGGATTTAAGGCTTCAAAAGTTTATTTGGGTTCTATAACAGCGCAAAGTGCTGTAACTTTATTTGAACTACTTATTTAAATCACCTTTATACAAGAGCTTTTAATTTCCATGAGCCTATACTTATATGCAGTTTTGCAAGAAGAGAATTTAGATTTGATTAAGGATTTGGAACTCAAAGGTATGAACGATCAACCTGTGCAGTTTCACAAATTGCCTCCCTTTGCGATCGCCTACAGTGAAGCGCAGCAGGAAAGATATTTGGCTAGTCGCGCTAATTTGATCACCCATGAGACTGTTTTAGAGTCTCTGATGAAAGCGATCGACCCACATCAAGCTGTACCATTGCCCCTACAGTTTGGTTTAGTTGTAGAGGAATGGGAAGAAGTGCAACGGGATTTGTTAATTCCTTATGAAGCAAAGCTGAAGCAATTAGTTCACAATTTGATTGGTAAACGCGAAGTTAGTGTCAAGTTATTTTGGAATCAAACCGAAGAACTAAATCTTGCTGTTGCGGAGAATGCTGGTTTACGGCAGAGGAGTGAAGCTCTGACAGGAAAAGTGTTGAGCATGGATGAGGCGATCGCTATTGGGCAAGAACTAGAATCTGCGATCGGGGATCGTCAACAGGCAATTATTGAGGCTTTTTTAAGTAAGTTACAACCTCTCTCCAGCGAATATGCGGAGGGGGAATTGCTTACGGAAAGTATGATTTACAACGGTTCTTTTTTGATTGCTTGGGATCGAGAAGAGGAATTTGCAGCAGGAGTTGAAGCTCTGAATCTGCAATTTGAGAATCGCCTGCGGATTCGTTATAACGACTTCACTGCCCCCTATAACTTTGTAAATATAGATCGCGATGCCGATCGCGAAGAATAAAAAAGAGATAGTTAAGTAGGCAAGCATAATTAAACCCAAAACCCAAAGAGCTGTAGCGCACGCGCAGCGTGCGCTACAGCTCTTTGGGTTTTAAGGTTTCTCTGGGTTAAGAATTAATCTCTACGATTTCTGGGAACCTGACGGGTCGCAAGATCGCTTTCATCAAGAATTTTCTTAACTTGTGGCTGAGACAAGACCACTTTGACATCATTTATAAGCTTATCGCCCCACAAGTTCTCAACTAGGTGAGGAATTTTGCCGTAGCGAGGGTCAATCTTCATGGCTTCTACCGCTAATTGAGTCGCTTTCTGGCGATCGCCTTTGCGATAAAAGGCAGTTGCAAGGGCGAGAGTTGGCTCGGCGGCGAGAAATTCGATTTTTTCAGCTTGCTTAAGTGAGCTTTCCCATTTGGCGATCGCTTGATCGACATTGCCGCGCTCATACTCGACTAGACCGATGTTATTGGTCGCTGCCCAAAATTTATTGTCAATAACCAGAACATCGTTATAAATCTTAACAGCCTCATCGTAACGCTTAGTCAAGAAATAGGCATTTCCTAGATCAAACATCGCAGTCGATGCCTTGGGTTCGATCGCTAGCCCCTGTTTAATACTGGCGATCGCTTCAGGATAATTTTTGTTACGCAGATAAGCCGCACCCAGACTAAACAAAATAGTCGGCTCATCTTTTTTGAGGCGATGGGCTGTCATTAATGAGGCGATTGCCTCACTATACTTTTCTTGGCGCAGATAGATACTGCCAAGGATGCCTTGAGTCTGAAAAGCTTTGGGAGCAAGTTGTGCCGCTAGACGAGCGCGAGGGAGTGCTAACTCGTACTGCTCAAACTGAGCAAGCTGAGCGGCTTCTCTAGCAAGGTTTAGAGCTTGCTCTTCTAAGTTACCAAAGTTAATTCGTGTTGTGTGGGGCAGCAGGGCTTGAGCGCGTAGGGGAGAGGCTCCCACGCCAACAGCAGCAAAAATTGCTAGCAACCAAATTCGATAACGCACAGGTATGACTCTTACCAATTATGAATGTAGGGTGATTGTATTTCAAATGATAACGCTTCTTGATAAGAATCGATTTTGATATTGATAGCACCTGCGGTGCTACCAATATCAAAAATGCGCTGCACTATGGTCAACACCTGATTATTTATTTTAGGTTGGAAGATTTTTTTGAGCAGCGATGCTTGCTAGAATAACCTTAGAACTTTTGTCAGATTTATTAACTACATTTAAAAAAACTGCTATGGACTTTGTAACTTCCCTATTATCAAGCATTAACTTTCAGCTAATTTTTCAATTAACCTGCTTAGCGTTGATCGTTATTTCCGGCCCCGTAATCATCTTTTTGCTTTCCGCCAATGGCGGAGATATGTAATATTTTCTATTTAAAAAAGGAATTAAAAGCTCAAAAGCCACGCTTAGCGTGGCTTTTGAGCTTTTAATTCCTTTTTTAATGATTAAAGCCTCAATAGGCTGTGTTAAGTAACTCAAAAAGCTATGGCGTACGCTGCGTGTGCGCCATAGCTTTTTGGTTTACTTACTTAGGTTTTGGGAGCCAAGCCCAATGACAATAATTGGGGTGCAGGTGATCTTTTGGTTCATGGGTTTCTAGAAATTCATCAGTTTGGCGATCGCGATAATCACTGTATTTTTGCTGTTGTCGTTCCTGCTGATTAGTTTTCATTTTGTTTCATAAATAAGTTTTCATATTTGTATTATAAGCTACAAATAGCACATTTCGTAAAATTAATTTCATAGCCCCAAACCCAGAGAGACTTTCAAAGTGGCGCGAAGCGCCACTTTGAAAGTCTCTCTGGGTTTTATGACAGCGCAAAGCGCTGTATTCAGTCAGATAAGGGTTTACTCTCTTGCCGCAGAGAATAGTCACCAGATTGATTAGAAAGTCGCGTGGAAATACTGCTCGCAAAATCCATTACAAAGCGATCGCTTTGTAGAGCTTGAAAAGTTTTTTGACTGATTTTCTGTAAAATCACCAAATTATTGACAGATTTAGAACTGTCAATTGCAGATAGAGGATTCTGTTCTAAATATGTAAGGAAACTGTGACCACCGATATGAGTCAAATATGCGGCGGTTGCGGCTTGTAACGAGCCACCGATCGCATAGGTAAGCACATTGACCTTGAGAAAAGAAGCGATCGCGGAAGTAGCGATTTCCACACAACCGAGCTGCACTAGTTGCTTAGCGATCGTCATCGCAAACTGTTGAGCTTGCTTAAAGCTAATCGGACATTCATAGATTTTGCCAAGGTCAATCAACATTTGCGTATTTATGGCTGCACCTGCCAGCAAATCGAGGGCAGGAATGGGATTAGCAAACACGGTAGTTGCCGCAATGATTTGATAGCGCTCAATCACCACTTTGGCATCTTGGCGACGCTCTGCATTAATAGAAGTATTCACTTCCAGTGACAAGCCTTCAATTTGAAGCTTTGTATTATGAATTAATAACTCCTCCCATTCATTGGAGAGAATTGCCTCAATGCGTTCTCTAAGTTGACTAACATCAGGCGGCACATTTTCCCACCACTCCTGAAGCGTCTCGCTACTCATTGCATCAGCATACTGCCGCACTTTAATCGGGCTAGGCTGAGCCGAGATCGCCACAATATCTGACTCAGCTAGAAATTCACAGGTAGAATCTTTGAGTTTGCAGATGATCCTAGCGCGATCGCTGGGCAAATATAAATCTGTCTTGTTAAAAGCTAAGATTACCCGTTTTCCCAATCTCGCAAGATTAACTAATTCTCTGTATTCACTACTTGTCAGATCGCCCGCAGTTACAAATATAAGCAAATCAGCCGCCTGAGCTAATTGAATTGCTTCCCTCTCCCTCTGCTGACCTAACGCTCCCATCTCTTGCAGCCCCGATGTATCGAGCAATGAGACTTGTCGTTTTATTTTCAATTCCTTAGCCAAATTGGCAGAAGTGATCCCAACTAATGAAGCAGTTATTCCTTGATAGCTATACTCTTGGCGATCGCTTGTACCGATTTCTGCTGAGGTTTTACCGACTTTTGCGCCTAATAATGCATTGATTAGTGAAGTTTTACCCGCCGCACCTGTGCCAAAAACAACGATCTGAAAATGATTTTTTTGCAAATTATTGGTAATTCGCCGCACCTGCTCACTCAAGGTTTGGCGCTTGCTAGGGTCAGCTAACTTTGCGATCGCTTGCTCAACCTGTTGCAACTCCTTAAATAAATAATGGCGATTTAGTTCTGTAGGGCGCTCAATTACTGAAGCCAAACTCTGACGCACATTGGCAAATAGCATTGTTCCACCAATCATGAGCGTGGTGATACTTAACAAATGCCAATCATGTTCTAGGGAAAACAGGGTGCTAGTGATCGCGACAACACTGATAACTCCTGCCCCTATCAACCAATTTTTGCTTGTCAAAGTCATCTGAGGTTTCAGCATTTATATTTCTATAGCTATAGCCATCAATGTTATACCCAAGCGAGAGTAGAAGCACGAAGCTTGAGTTTGAGCGTAAAGTATTAAAAAAAAGACTCAGAAGCAATTTTAGGATTTTCAGCGCCTTAGGCGCTGAAAATCCTAAAATTGCTTCTGACAAGAAAAATATAGTAATTCAGATGCTCAACGGGACAAATGTTTTTTTAATTGGGATGATGGGAGCAGGCAAAAGCACCGTAGGCAAGCTTTTAGCTCAAAAATTAAGCTACAACTTTCTCGACACTGATCCCCTAATCGAACAATGTGCAGGTAAATCTATTTCCGAAATATTTGCTAATGATGGCGAAGAAACTTTTCGGGATCTAGAGCAGCAGGTACTTTCTCAAGTCTCAACTTACACACGCTTAGTCGTCGCCACAGGCGGTGGCATCGTGATGCGATCGCTAAATTGGTCGCACCTCCATGATGGCATTGTTGTTTGGATTGATGTATCTGTGGATATCCTCTACGATCGCCTCAAAACTGAATCGACTCATCGACCACTCCTCCAAACCGCCGATCCACTTCAAAAACTGCGTGATTTATATAACCAAAGGTGCGATCGCTATGCCCAAGCCGATATCTCAATTATGATTAGCGAAAGTGAGACTCCCGAAGCTGTTAGCGATCGCCTAATTGCGATGATTGAATCAAGAATTACACCTGATCGGCTCAAGCAACAATAACAAATTAGAAAATCCTTAAATTGTCAGCACGCTTATGGTTTTGGTGTTTTTAATGAGAATCGCTAACAGCCTAGTTATTAGGTTTGCACTCACAATCTGAGGAGTGCTAATATATGCTTTTTAATTTGGAACAGACTTGCTCTGCTCAAGCTCATGTATGACTGTAAAGTTCTGTAATACCAAAAATGAAAATGGCTTAGTCTTTTTTGTAAATTGGTATTGAGAAGAAGAAGAGAAGCCTTGACTGAGCATCAACAATCTCAAAGTTGGGACTAACCGAAAATTTTTGTGCTGACATGACATCATCATTCCCTTCTCGCATACCCGCAGATAACAGCGCCACAATTGATGTGATTGCAGAAAGTGATCCGTCTTCTGCCAAGTCCAGACTAAATTCCTCCGACATTCCGCAATTTACTGAAAATCCTCAAAATTCGCCTAGAGAGAGTTCTAGTGGACTAGCATCGGTGACTAAAGGCGGCAACTTTGCCTCTGTACTTGCGCCACTTACTCCCGAAAAATTTAGCCAAGTTGTCAATGATGTTGAGCAGCGATTGCGGATCGTTAATCAAACTCTCGGAATGCTCAACACCGACTTTGACGTGATCCTTGATGAAATGCTGCAAGCGATTCGCGGCAAAATTGGCGAACTCCTTTCCGCCGATCGCACCACCATTTTTTTGCTAGATTCTGACAAAAATCAACTCTGGACAAATGTACCCAGTGGTAGTGGCAAAAATATCGAGATCAGAATTTCCACGGAACCAACTAGCATTGCGGGCGAAGTTGCCACCTACGGACGAATTGTGAATATTCCCTATGATTTCTTTGACGACCCCCGATCGTCTGAGGCAAAGAAACAATTTGATCGCACTGGCTATCGCACTTACACGATGTTGGCAATGCCTCTGCTCAATGACAATGACCAGTTAGTTGCCGTAGTACAGTTAATCAACAAATTACACATCAGCGATCGCGCTTTACCCCTTGAAGAGCGCATCGATAACATTGGCTTTACCGAAGAAGACCAAGCTCTATTTGCTCAATTCGCACCATCAATGCGTCTAATTTTAGAAAGCTCCCAAGCTTTTTATTCGGCGGCTCAAAAGCAACGGGCTGCCGATGCTCTCATGAAAGCTGCCATGTCTTTGGGGCAGAGTTTAGACCTAGAGACAACCTTGAAAAAGGTGATGGAAGAAGCAAAATTGTTGATGAATGCCGATCGCAGTACCTTGTGGTTAATTGATCGCGATCAAAATGATCTCTGGACACAAATCGTCAATCAAAATGGCACAAATAAGGAGTTGCGCGTACCAATGGGCGTTGGTTTTGCAGGAAGGGTGGCGATTACGGGTGAAGTTCTAAATATCCCCTTTGATCTCTATGATCATCCTGATGCTAATAACTCTATGAAATTTGATCAGGCTAATGGTTATCGCACCTGTAGTCTGCTCTGTATGCCAATCTTTAATTCTAATAAAGAGTTAATCGGCGTGACCCAATTAGTTAATAAAATTCAGCGCGGAGAATTTGCAAAATATAACCCTGCTAACTGGCCGACTGCCCCCGATCGCTTCAAGGCAAGTTTTAATAGCAACGATGAAGAATTCATGAAGGTCTTCAACGTCCAAGCAGGTGTGGCGCTAGAAAACGCCAAACTATTTGCCAAGGTCAAGCAAGAACAACAAATGCAAAAGGACATTTTGCGAAGTCTATCCGATGGCGTTATTTCCACAGACAAACATGGCAAAATCATCGCCGCCAACGAACGAGCCTACGATTTGCTAGGTGTTAAAAATGCGCTCCTAGAAGGACAGTCTGTTTATGAACTGGTGAATATCGAAAAAGCTAACTTCACAAAATGGTTTGACAATAGCTTAGAAGGCAGTGATGAAAAAAGCCGCAAACAGTATTATCCTGACCAAACCCTGCGCTCTACTGATGGTGAGCAGCACAGTATCAATATTTCGATCAATACCATGTCTGAGAGCGATGAAGGTGAGGGCGTGCGCGGCGCTCTAGTAGTTATGGAAGACATCAGCCAAGAAAAGCGCCTCAAGAGTACGATGTATCGTTATATGACCCAAGAGTTAGCCGAACAGCTTTTGGCGGGTGGCGATGCCAAAATGGGCGGCGATCGCAAAGATGTCACTGTACTCTTTTCCGATATTCGTAGTTACACCACAATTACCGAGACTCTTGCCGCAGAGGATGTGGTGATGATGCTCAACGAGTACTTTGAGACGATGGTGGAGGCAGTCTTTAATTACAAAGGCACTTTGGACAAATACATCGGTGATGCGATCATGGCGGTGTTTGGCTCACCCTTGCCGATTCCTGATCACGCTTGGATGGCTGTCCAAACTGCGATCGATATGCGTCAACGCTTGCAAGAATTTAATATCAAGCGCATTGAAAAACTCAAGCCCCAAAATCAACAGGAGCTAGATATGGCAACGATCAGGATCGGAATTGGGATCAATTCAGATACGGTGATCAGTGGCAATATTGGCTCAACTAGACGCATGGAGTTTACGGCAATCGGTGATGGCGTAAACCTTGGCTCCCGACTTGAGGGAGCCAGTAAACAATATGGTACTGATGCGGTAATCAGTGAAACTACTTACAATCTATGCCGCGATCGCATTTGGGTAAGAGAGCTAGATCGGATTCAAGTCAAGGGTAAAAATCGCCCCGTCAGTATTTATGAGCTGATCGGCTTAAAATCTGACCGACTTAATGATCATCAATCCCAAATTATTGAGCATTACCACGCAGGACGTGAGCATTATCTCAATCGTAAATTTAGTAAAGCTGTTGCCGAATTTGCCGAAGTTCTCGAATTAGACAGCCATAATAAGGCTGCCAATATTCACATTACTCGATGCCAACATTTCCTGCTCAATTCGCCAGAAGATGAGTGGGACGGAGTTTGGAGATTAACCGAAAAGTAAAAACCTATGCCTGAAATCCATTTTCAAATCGCTTGGCCAGATAATTCTGAAGATTCTTGCTACTCGCCATCTTTAATTGTTAAACAATATTTTACCCCTGACACCGAGTATGACCTCGTAGACTTTGTGGAGCGATCGCGCACGGCTTTAAATATTGCTAGCGATCGCGTCAAAGCTAAATATGGTTTTCCCTGCGGATTGGCTCTAGGACAGCTACAGGACATCGAAGCCAAAGCAGCGCAGTATGTTCAACTAGACCAGCCCAAAGTAAAATTTATTAAATTTAATAATTAGCTTGCAATCAATACAGTATCTGCTAAGATATAATTCCTAATTAATTGGAGAGATGGCTGAGTGGACGAAAGCGGCAGATTGCTAATCTGTTGTACGGCAGGTAACTCCGTACCGAGGGTTCGAATCCCTCTCTCTCCGTTCACAAGCCTAAGATAGAGCGATATGATTACCAAACTCGCAAGTAACGCAGTCGGGGAAGCTCCTGAAGTTGACCCAAATAAGTTCACAGCCTCAGATGTGGCAATGCTCGCTGACCGCTTAGAACGGGATGATTATCCTAATGCTTTTGAAGGTTTAAGTGATTGGCATATTTTGCGAACCTTAGCCTTTATGGGTTCAGAGTTAGCGGAACCTTACCGTTATCTCCTCGATCTCGAAGCATTTGATGAATGCTAATCAAAAAAGCGGCTCTTAGAGTCGCTTTTTTTTATGTTATATATCCCAAAAAAAAGATTGTGTTGGGGGGGGGGGGGGGGGGGGCGCGCAGCGAGGAGAGGTGGGGGTGGTGGTGTGTTTGT
>JBBQRB010000129.1:0-9863 GCA_038215315.1 Pseudanabaenales cyanobacterium | reverse complement strand
GATCTACATTACCTATTCTCACCTAAGCACCCACTCTCCACCTCCACCCACCAAACACACCACCACTCCTCCCCTCCCCACCCCCCACCCCCCCCCCCCCCCCCCCCCCCCCCCCCCCCCCCCCCCCCCCCCCCCCCAACTCTATGTTGGCTTAAAGCTATACTAGGCAACTACAGCTAGTTATTAAATAAGGAACAGATGAGCAAAGCTTTTACTTCTCAAGCTGATGTATGGACAGAGGCGATCGCAGTTGTACAAAAAAGATATGATCGCGAGTATCGCAATGAAGCTTTTGATTTGCCTGAAGAGGTGGAGTCGATGCCCTTGTTTCGAGAATGGGTAAGCCATACCCTATCCAGCAAGATCGCTTCGCCTTTTTGGGAACTTGCCCAATTTAAAAAAAATCAGCGCTGTCTAGATATCGGCTGTGGAGTTAGCTTTTTGATTTATCCTTGGCGCGATTGGGAAGTATATTTTTATGGTCAAGAGATTAGCTTTGTCGCCAAAGATGCACTCAATTCTAGGGGTTCACAACTTAATTCTAAACTGTTTAAAGGAGTGCAGTTAGGGGCAGCGCATCAGTTAAGTTATGAGAATGATTTGTTTGATAGCGTGATTGCGACTGGGTTTAGTTGTTACTATCCAATCAATTACTTGAAGTTAGTTTTGCTGGAAGCTCGGCGAGTACTAAAGGCTGATGGGATTTTGATTTTTGATGCGATCGCCCCAGATTTGGAATTAGCAGAAAACTGGGCAATTTTAGAGACATATCTAGGAGCAGAAGTATTTCTCACGGCTTTAGATGAGATAGAGGAGCTAGTGCGATCGCTGGGAGGCAAAATTACGGCTCAGAGAAATGGAACTTTATTTCGTAGCTATCGAGTGCAGTGGCAAAACCAATAGGAATGGGGCGGCCCGCCGCCATTCCTATTGATTATTGAAAATTTCTAGGGTTTGACGGCTAAATTCTCTTAAATTAGAGGCTCCGTCTTCCATCGGCAAAGTGTCGCCGACAAACTGCCAGCTATCGACTGTGGAAAATCGCCAACGTTCTCCTTTATAATCATGCCCACTAGCTTCAAGCCCGATCGCCTTAAGATTGCCATCGACAGGATCTTGATAGAGACGAATTTGAAATAGGATGCTGCGAACCCGCAATCGCCAGCTTACGCCTGGAAAATGAAAGCTCAAGTCAATAGAGTCGGGATCAAGTAATTTGCGTGTATCCGAGTTGTTAAGCCAAGGTTTTAGGTCAGAACTTGCCGCAGGGTAAATGTTTTTAAATAGATTAACTATAGTTGCGATTTTGGTGGCAACTTCAACGCTTCTAGCTTGTTCGGCTGCATTCATGGGCATAACCCTCAAATTTAGCTGATTTTAACATTGGTTAACAATTATTAGACTACTTGCAGCGCTCTGTACGACTTCAGCTCAGGGCGAGCATAGTTAAACCCAAAGCCCAAAAAGCTGTAGCGCACGCGCAGCGTGCGCTACAGCTTTCTGGGCTTTAAGGTTTCTTTTACCCACCTACTTACTCGACTTGGAATAGCTCTTGGCTTTGAGGATTGCCGCAACTAAAAAAGCGTAGGAAATCCCGCCTACTAAGGCGAGTAACCAAAAACTAACCAAAGCGCTAGTGTTCCAAAGGGCATGGAGAAATGCCGAACTGAGATAGCCAACGGTCAAGATTTGCCAACGTAGCGATGGCTTAAGGTTGCTCAAGCCAATAAAATAGCCAAAATAACCGCTATAAGCCATATGTCCTGCCACTGAGCCAAGCACACGGGGAATCAACAGTTGCAGCCCAGTTAGCTCTCCCATTTCTAGGTTGCCGCCCTGACTAGCCACACCTTGAATAATATTCGGCACATACAAGCCTAAAGTCTCAGTTAGCGTAAACCCGATCGCGGAAGCTGCACCAATTAAAATGCCATCTAAAGGTTCGCTGATGCCAAACTGCGATCGCCATTTTTTGCTCATCCTCAGTCCCACTAGCCATAGTAAAAAAATTGGTAAGGCTTTGAGCATCTCTTCCATTAGACCTGCACCAAAAAACATGGCAACAAAGACATTGGTAAAGTTAAGCTGTTGCGTTGGCATAGTTCCTGGTAAAACTTGATAAAAAAACCAGAAAAATATCTGTAAAAGTGGACTTCTGAGAATCAGGGCGGTCATTAAAGCTGAGCCAAAAATTATCCACCAAGGTTTAGGCTTCCCACAAAGCTGATAGACAAAGTAATAGGCGGCGAGGCTAATGTACGCCGAAACTGCCAAGTTAAATATTTGCGGCTGCCCCAAAGATGCAAACATAATCACCACAAATCCCACGGTCGCAATTCCAGGCAAAAGATAGGCTTGTTTCCATAGATCATTACCCGTTGCAAAAATTGGAATCAGCTTAGTCAGGGTTAGATTGGTAATTTGCGATCGCGGGCGTTGGTTAAAATCATTTTCTAGACTATTGGCAAGATGTGACGGCAACTCAAATACAAATTGCGGAGAACTTGCTAACTGAATGCGATCGCCATGTTGCAGCTTTTGGCTTCCCAATAGTTGCTGTTCGTTTACATACGTGCCATTAGCACTATTAAGATCACAAATCTCCCAGCCAACAAGCTTTCCCAATGAAAAAATAGGACGAATCTCAGCATGGCGACGAGATACAGAAGTATAAATATTGATGTCTATAGCGATGTCGCAGCTAGGATCTCGTCCAAGAGTAGTTGCGCGATCGCTGAGTTTGGTGACAACTTCAATCTGCTGCTGACCTGTCGAAATTTGTTTAAGGAAAGCGATTGGCAGAGATTGATCATCCATTCTAAATTAGGGATTTAAGATTTAGGAATAAGTATTTTTTCGATATCTAGCTCTGAGGCGGCTCGCGCTAGTTGCGGAATATCGCTTAGATCTTTGATGCAAGGGAGAATTCCCAAAACGGGAACTGAGGCAAGTTGAGAAATCATTTGTGGTGGGGCTAAGTCTTCAATCTCTTCGTTAGTATAGTCTTGCGAACAGCTTAGAATAATTCCTTTTAGCCTAACTTTTTGGCTATTAGCGAGGGCAACATTAGCGATCGCTTGAGAAATAGCCCCCAATCGCACTGGCACAACTAGGATTGTATCTAAAGCCCAATCCCTTGCTAGATCAGCAACAATGTACTCGTTAGTAATTGGAGAGCCAAGCCCGCCCAAAGATTCTACTAATAGAAATTGTTTTTGTTGCTGAAGTTGTAAAAACTGTTGCCAAATTAAAGCTAGGTCAATTTTTTTATTTTCCTTAAAAGCCGCGATCGCAGGAGCAATCGGTGTTTCAAAATATAGAGGGGTAATTTCGTCTAGGCTTTGTGAAAGGTCAAAGGTTTGATGAAAGAACTCGCGATCGCCGATTCCAGATTGCAAAGGTTTATAAATACCTAGAGAGCTTTTGCTGGTACTGCGATATGTTAGCCAGTAACTCGCCAGAGCCGACGTTATTACAGTTTTGCCAACACCCGTATCACTGCCAACAATCAGCAAAGGTTTGAGAGATTTCGTCATCTTTAGCTCTGGTGTTTAAAAGAAATTTGAGTACAGTAATGGGATCTAAATCTTACAGTGCTTTGCGCTCAAGATCCAAGAAGTGAATGACGGCGCAATGTACTTTCATTCACTTCTTGAATCTTGAGGCGATCGCTATAAAATGCAATCAAAAGCTGATTTTGGAGTTTGCTACTCCCTTCCCAGTATAAGAATAAATATTAAAACCTAAGAATTAGCGGTGCGGCGCTTTGCGCTGCACCGCTAATCTTTCACTGGGAATGGAGTATGCGATAGGCACGGCAAACTCCAAAATCGGTTTTCTCGTAGAATTGGTATAAGATAGACGATAGTAGTTTCGAGATAATTTTAGGAAAAATATGAGTTTGACTCTTACCACAGAAAACGTTGAAAACGTTCTAGATGAGTTGCGTCCTTACTTGATGTCTGACGGTGGCAATGTCGAGTTAGTGGAAATCGAGGGACCAATTGTAAGACTGCGCCTACAGGGTGCTTGCGGTTCTTGTCCTAGCTCAGCAATGACTTTAAGGATGGGGATTGAACGAAAGTTGAAGGAAGAAATTCCTGAAATTAATGAGATTGAGCAAGTTTTCTAGAACAGCGCTTTACGCTTTCCTGTGGCTGTCGCCAAAAAAATAAGTTGCAGCGCTAAGCGCCGCAACTTATTTTTTTGTAGGAGAGAGTATGTGGGCAAAAGAAACCTTAAAACCCAAAAAGCTGTAGCGCACTCTGCGCGTGCGCTACAGCTTTTTGGGTTTAATTATGCTTGCCTACTTATTTATTGATAAGCTTATGAACCTGTGAGAGCAAATTCTGAAGTGTTTGATGATCTTGGTGCATTTGCTGTTTAAGCTGTGTCTTATTCTCTAATATCGCATCGTCATTAATCGATAAACGTTCTAGATCATTGGCGATCGCTGCCATAGACACAATGCCAATGTTTGCCGCAGAACCCTTAATGATATGGGCCATGCGCTTAATCTGAATATATTGCTCTGTCGAAATTAACTCGCCTAGCTGATTCAAAATCGGCACTGTGCAATCATAAAATGTCTGCAATAATTCATCTTTAAATTCTGCATTACCATCGACAATATTATCGATAAATGACCAGTCGATCAAGATTGTTTCACCTTCCATAACTTGATCTTCTGATATATCTTTATTAGAGTTATACCCTTGGCGCAAGCCATCTTCGACTGGATATTCAGATTGGGATTCAGCAAAGATCTTGATTTCCCATTCAGCTAATTTTTGAGCCAAATCTTCCTTGCGAATAGGCTTACTGAGATAATCGTCCATACCCACGGCAATACAGCGATCGCGGTCTTCCTTCATCGCGTTAGCGGTCATCGCAACAATGACAACCTTACTCTTGCCAGAGTCTAGCCCGCGAATCGCCTTAGTGGTTTCGTAACCATCGAGTTCTGGCATCTGGCAATCCATCAGAATAATATGATAATCAATACGTTTGAGTAAATTGAGAACTTCCTTCCCATTACCAGCCACATCTGCATCATAGCTAAAACTCCGCAATTGATGCAGGGCAACCTTCTGATTAATTAGATTGTCTTCTGCAATCAAAATCTTGAGTTTAGAAGATTTCTGAACTTGGGGATTAGAAGAGAGTAGATCAGGATTATCAGTAAGTCTGGTGTTATTGGGACGTGAGTACATGAATGCATCACTATTGGCTTCAGCCATCACCACTTCCATTAATACGTCAAGTAACCGAGATTGCTTAACGGGCTTAACAAGATAATATTCAAACTTAAGATCCTTAACTCTATTGATACCGCCATGCTGATTGAGGGAGGTCAGCATAATTAACTTGATATCTTTTAAGCCTGACTCAGCTTTAATTTGAGTGCCCAGCATCTCGCCATCAAGGTCGGGCATTTGCATATCAAGAATTGCTAGTTTGTAAGGATCACCCTCAGCGATCGCGGTTCTCATTACGGCGATCGCATCCGAGGATTTCTGTACTGCATCAACCCGCATCTGCCAAGCTGTAAGTTGATAGGTCAAAATCTTACAATTAGTCTCACTGTCATCAACAACAAGCACACGAATGTCTTTGAGATTTACTTCACGATGAGGCTTGGTCTGGGCGATCGCCTCAGGAGATTGGATTAGAAAGGGAATCGTAAACCAGAATTGAGAACCCTTTCCTTCTTCACTATCAATTCCAATCTCACCTCCCATTAATTCCACAATCTGCTTACAGATTGCTAGTCCTAAGCCAGTTCCTCCATATTTACGAGTAGTCGAGGCATCAACCTGCGTAAATGGCTGGAAAAGCTTCTTTTGCGCTTCTGGCGATATCCCAATCCCTGTGTCAATAATCCGAAACTCAATGATGACGTTCGCATCATTCTTTTCTTTGAGGGTAACTTTGACGATGACCTCTCCTTTGGCAGTAAATTTAATCGCATTGCTAATCAAATTAGTCAGGACTTGGCGTAGCCTCGCCACATCACCACATAGGTGTAAAGGCACGTTCTGATAGATCAACGCCGCAAGTTCTAACCCCTTAGACTGTGCCATCATTGCCAAGAGATCAGTAACTTCCTCGACACCAGTATTGAGATCAAAATTAATCTCTTCTAGTTCCATTTCATGCGCTTCTAATTTTGAAAAATCAAGGATTTCATTGATCAAGGTCAATAGATTTTCACCACTAACTCGAATGGTTTCCACAAAGTCTCTTTGGAGAAATGACAATTCAGAGTCAGCTAGTAACCCAGTCATACCCAGCACTGCATTCATCGGTGTCCGAATTTCATGACTCATGGTTGCTAAGAAAGCACTTTTCATCTCAGTCGCCGTTTCCGCTTGGTAACGTGCTTCTTCTAGTTCTAGATTCTTTTGCGATAGTTGCTCACGTCTTTGGGTCTCTTGATCCAAAAGCATGGCTTGGTAAAGGGCAATCCCCACTTGATTTCCAATCTCGGTGACAAAATCTATTTCAAACTTACGCCAATGCCGAGGTTCACTACATTGATGGGCGATTAGCAATCCCCAGAGGTGATCGCTTTTTAGAATCGGCACAACCAAATTAGCCCGAATTTGTAACTTTGCCATCAGAGCTTTGTAACATTCGGGCGTATCTGAATTAACGACATCATCATCTATCACCTTGCGCCCTTGTCTGTATTCATCCCAAAGCCCTTCGTTACTGCAAGTATCAGCAATATCAATTCCTAAACAAGCCATCCAAGGACTAGCTACCGACTCAGCCACCGTATCACCATGCCAATCAGCATTGATAAACTGATAGACAACAACGCGATCGCAGTTTAAAAAACGCCGTATTTCATGAACAGTTGTGCTCAAAATCTCACTAATATCTAAAGACTGGCGAATGCGTAAAGTGATTTTAGAAAAAACTAGCGATCGCCAATTTTGGAGGCGGATTTCCTCTTCAGCTTGCTTCTGTTCGGTGACATCTAGCCCAGTCACAATAATAAACTTGCTATTCTCTTCTTGATTTACTAGCTCTGTTACTGACCAAGAAATTAGGCGAGTTTCACCATTTTTTTTCTTCCATTCGTTCTCATAAGAAACTGTGAAGGTGTTTTTATGGGATTTCGTAATGTCCTGATTAAATAATTTAGCATCCTGCTCGGAAAGAAAAATCTTAGAGAAACTTTGATTACGGACTTCCTCGTAGTGATAGCCAGACAACGACTCACATTCATTGTTAAAGCGAATGATATTGCCCTTACTATCCATCACAATTACAAGAGTATCGACATTATCTAGGACAGTTACGGTAAAATCTCTTTCCCGCTCTAAACTAGATGCTAACCGACGGCGAACATTAATTTCTTGATTGAAGCGATAAATAAGCAATCCTAATACGCTCAAGGTGGCAATTAAAGTTATAGCAGATGTACTGATAGACTCACGAGTGGATAGCTTGATTGAATACAGACGCTTCTCTGAGAGTTGGTTTTCTAATTCCAGTATTTCTTTTAGTTGAACTTTATCTTGTGAGTTATCACTATTGTAATCAGTTATCTTTTGCTTGATAGATTCAACTTGCTTGATCGCGGCAATATTTAAATTCTCAATATTACTTAAATTAACAAATGAAGTGATGCTCATCCCAATCACCATTGACGCGGCTAGTCCGCTCCAAAAAACAATTTTTTTAAGGGGACTTTCTTTAACTTGATGAGGCAAAACTGTTGCGATCGGTATGGAATGATTAATTCCTGCCAAGCTACGGCGCGTTGCCACTATGTAGGCTATTTGTCTTGCTAGCGACCTAAGACAACTTATTTGCTCTTTGCTTAATTCTCTGGGTTGATAGTCAATGACACATAGAGTCCCAATCGGGTAACCTTCTGAGGTCTTAATCGGCACACCAGCGTAGAAGCGAATATTTGGCGGGAAAGTAACTAAGGGATTGTCTGCAAATCTCGCATCTTGGAGTGTATCAGGGACTATAAAAATCCCATCTTGGAGAATTGCATGGGCGCAAAAAGCTATTTCCCTTGGAGTCTCAGTCTCATTGATGCCGACCTTTGACTTGAACCACTGCCGATCTTTGTCAAGTAAACTGACGAGAGCGATCGGTGTTTGACAAGTATGGGCAGCTAGTTGAGTAATATCATCAAAACCCTGCTCAGGCTCAGTGTCTAAGATATTGCATTGATGTAAGGATGCTAATCTTTCTGGCTCGTTTGGATGTTCTGGTGCAGTGATCATGACGATTTATACTCTTTGTTATATCTGAAATAGTCGAACAATCAGACTTTTGAATGATGTGAATCTAAAATAATTCCAGTCTTACAAGTTTTCACTGCCCCAGCCCCCCAATGACTTTATAGCTGCCGCTCGTTGTACTTCGACATTATACCAACTCACGAAAGTACGCCAATGCTTTTATGAATTACAGCACTCGG
Organism: Pseudanabaenales cyanobacterium; assembly: GCA_038215315.1. Classification (GTDB taxonomy): domain Bacteria; phylum Cyanobacteriota; class Cyanobacteriia; order Pseudanabaenales; family Pseudanabaenaceae; genus Pseudanabaena. The sequence goes on along the minus strand of JBBQRB010000129.1, from coordinate 1,414 downwards.
CGCTAAATCATAACTGTCGCCACTTGATATCAAACCCAAAAGAGGGTGGCGACGCTCTGCGCCGCCACTCCCTTTTTTGGGTTTTATATCGTAAGTTGCTAGGCAAAAGAAACCTAAAAAGCTGTCGCGCACGCTGCGCGTGCGCCACAGCTTTTTAAGTTTCTTTTGCAAGTTTCTACTCCCTTCCCAGTGAAAGATTAGACGTTGCGGCGCACCGCGCCGCAACGATAATTTCTTGGGTTTAGTGTCTATTTCTATGCTGGGAAAGGAGTATGCGTTGGTAAATCTTAAAAAAAATTTATCAAAATCTAAATAAGTATTGCGATCGCCAACAAAATCAGCATTTCTTCACAGTACAATGTTTATCGCCTTAGTCATCTTGAAGATATAAACCAAGCTCTTGATTTCTCTCGAAACCGTTACTGAACTCTATAACCAGCCCTTACTGTCTTTAGTATATGAGGCTCAGACAGTCCACCGCCAGCACCATCAAATTGATGCCGTGCAGATGTGTACTCTCGCGAATATCAAATCGGGGCGTTGCCCTGAAGATTGCAAATATTGTCCGCAAAGTGCGCGTTATCCGACCGATGTTGAGTCTTATCCATTGCTCTCGGTGGAGCAGGTAATTAGCCAAGCAAAAGATGCAAAACAGCATGGCGCAACTAGGTTTTGCATGGGTGCTGCATGGCGTAATGCTCCTGATGGCGAAGAGTTTGAGCGCGTACTAAGTATGGTTGAGTCGGTGGCAGGGATGGGCATGGAAGCCTGCGTGACGATGGGAATGTTGCGCCCCGACCAAGCGCAAAGGCTAGCGGCGGCTGGACTAACTGCTTACAATCACAATCTTGATACTTCTGAGACTTATTATCCAGAAATTATCACTACTCGTACCTATCGCGATCGCTTAGAAACGATTAAATATGTCGCTGAGGCAGGTATACAGGTTTGTTGTGGCGGCATCGTTGGTATGGGAGAAACCGATCGCGATCGCATTGAGCTATTGCATACTCTTGCCAATCTCCAACCTCAACCAGAATCTGTGCCGATTAATGCGCTATCGCCAGTCGCAGGAACACCCTTTGGCAATCTAGAAGCGGTTGACCCTTTAGTTTTAGTAAGAATGGTGGCAACAGCAAGAGTTTTAATGCCTAAAGCCGTAGTCAGACTTTCCGCAGGACGCGATCACTTGAGCGTTTCTGATCAAGCCTTATGCTTTCTTGCAGGAGCAAACTCGATCTTCTCCAGTGAAAAGCTATTAACTACTGCCAATCCAGACTGGCAAGATGATGCCGAGATGTTTGAAAAACTAGGCGTAAAGCCTAAGCAATAGAGAAAACTCTAAGACCCTCACCCCTAGCCCCTCTCCCAAAGGGAGAGGGGAACAAGAGGATAATTCCTGCAGGAGAAGGGG
>JBBQRB010000128.1:0-9878 GCA_038215315.1 Pseudanabaenales cyanobacterium | reverse complement strand
CATAACTTGATTCTTACTCCCTTCCTAGTGAAAGATTAGCGGTGGGGGGGGGGGGGCGCGCCCGCCCACAAATTTGTTTTTTTTTTTTTTTTTTTTTAATGTATAGGTGGGAGAGAATAAAAAATAAAAAAACCTGTTTTTGTGGGGGGCCCCCCCCCCCCCCCCCACCGCTAATCTTTCACTAGGAAGGGAGTAAGAATCAAGTTATGGTCATCTTAGCATAAGAATTTCCTGCGCCAAAGTTTGAAATATAGAATCAACGCCCACACCAGTTTTCGCTGATGTCACGTATATGGAAATCTTGATATCATTAAGCTCTGTGATCATTGACTGGAGTAGACGATCTTGTTCATGGCTATCGATCAAATCAATTTTGTTAAGAGCAATGATTGCACATGATTTGGGGTTAACCGATTGGAAAAGCTGAATATGACTTTTAATGTTTTCGAGGCTTGATGCTCTTGTAACGTCACCGACTATGAGCGCTCCTCTTGCGCCTTGCAAATAATTGGGCGCGATCGCTTTGAAACGGGTACTCCCTTCGATATCCCATACGAGTAGTTTGAGTTGTTGAATATTTTGATTAATATCATTGGCATTGGCATTTTTATAGGTATTTTCGTCTATATGTACAATTTTACTTGAGATTTTTACCCCCACTGTAGATAGATATTGATCGCTAAATTGACGGTCAACAAATTGACGAATGAGGCTAGTTTTACCAACTCCAAAGTCACCAATAAGACACATTTTTTGAGAAGTTATTCTAGGGATGGGAGTCATTTATTTTAGGGTGGGTTGAAATTCTATCCATCTTTGTGTTTGCTCAGAACTTTGTTGAATTGATGGCTCTATTATTCCAGAAAGCTGTAATCGTTGAGTATTTACTCCTCGCTGCACTAGGGCTTCACGGACTGACTGAATACGTTTTAGCCCTAGTTGGTAATTGATAGTGCGATCGCCCAAATTGTCACTCTTGGCATAAACTTTTAGATTATAGTCTGGATAAAGATCTAAAAAGGCTTGCACTTCTATTAATTTACCTAGCTCTGAGGCTTGCAGCGTTGTTTGTGATAAGGGGAAATAAATGCGTGTGGCGAACTGTGGAGGTGCGATCGCGATTAAGTTACTAACTGCCGAGACTCCTGAAATTTTGGCATAGGTTTGGGTGATTTTGGGGATTAAGCGAGGCTGATCGACCCGCCCTCTAATCATGATCTGACCATTTTGGAACTGACTACTAATTTTTACGCCTTGCGTAAAATTCAGCACTTGGGTGATTCGTTGGACTTCGGCAGTGACTAGAATCGGATCGGGGAAGCCTTTGACGGCGTAAATACTATTGTTGATTTTGTTGGGAGATAGTGTGGTGGCTTCACTGGCGACTTGAAAAGAGAGGTCGCGTAAATGACTGGGTAGCTTGCCTGATAGGGTGAGGCTATCTCCATTGGCTTTTGCGTCAATGCGATAAACTGCTAGTTCGGGCGTGCTAGCAAAGGCTTCTAAAACCTTGGCTTCTAGTTGCCGATCGCGCTGAAAATGATATTGATAAAAGCCAATTGGTGTGGCTATTACAGCTAATGCTAGAAAACCCAATAGAAGAAGTGGGCTAAGGGATTTTTGTGATGATTTAGCTTTGCTTTGGATTAATGTTTGGAGTTCGATTTCTGCTTCTACGGGGACGGTGCTAGGATCGCCATCATATTCTTTGAAGCGATCGCCATAGTTCTGAACAACGCGCCCGAATAATTCTCGAATCCGATTGATGAGTTTTTGATCGGGTTCACCTTGAATGATGACAGCGAGATAGCAATATCCTGCGACTTCTAAAACAATTTTGGAGCCGCTATAGTTAATTGCATCTAGTTCTGTATTTTCTGTCGAGTGCGATATGCATTCGCTAGCAAAGCTACGAATCGCCGTTAACATCCCCGCCAACATATCAGAATCAATTGGCTCTGTCTGTTCATCTAGGTTACTGCGCTGAATATCCAGCATCACTAATCCTGAGAGATTGTGAATTAAAAAAATCGCCTGTATTTCAAAGGGAACTGATTCTTGAAGGATTAACTCGGCTTCAGAAACTCCGCGCATCTTAGCCCGAAATTTACGCTGCATACCTTCGACACTAAAGGTTTGCTCAACCTTTTCGTTGATTGCCCGAATCGCCTCGGTAAAGTACTTGGCGATCGTATTGCCGATTACTGGATAGAGCGCATCTACCATCGAATCCCTTTCGAGGACAATTTGTTTTTTGATTGCCGAACCCATCTCTGGCGCTAGGGCATCAATTATGGCATCTCGATCAAGACGAATTTGTTCGCGAATCGCCGCGCCGACTTCAGGGCCGATCGCCTTGGCTATTTGATCAGGACTATTGCGAATTTGTTCACTGATGGCGTTGGGCAATAGGTCAGAAATAGCGCGACTCATGCCAAGATGATCTGATTGCGATCGCTCAAAAATCACCTCAGCAATAATTGGCGTGATTGCCTGACTCATTTCTGCTGTCGATTGGCTCGCTTTGATACTCAGTAATTCGGCGATAATCGGCAGCAGTAATTTGATTAATTGATCAGGTTCATTAATCTGATATTCTAATTCCGCAATGCGTTCTCTAACCTTGGTGATTTCCGTAGGAATATTGCTCTGTTCGTCACTGATGGAGGTTAGCTTAGAGCCAAGACTATTAAGATTAAGGGAAGCATTCTGGAGCAGGCTCTCTAATCCTTCAATTTTATTGAGCAGTTCAGGATTATTGACCTGATCTTCGACTATTCCTAACTTCTTTTCGACGGAAATCTTAAAATTTCGGAAATCTTCTAATTCTGGGACAACTAAGATATTCTGCAACATATGAATTGCCTGATCATCTTCTAGCGATGTTCCCAAATCTGGAGGTTGAGCTATCCGCGTTATGCTTGTTGGTTTGGTCAAGTCTCCTAAAATCAAGTTTTGAATTGCCGCGATCGCTTCTTTGGGGTCTGGAGTACCTATTGTTTCTGGTATTTCTGGATCTTTAAACGTAAGTCGCTGTAATGCAGATAAATTTGTTTGAGTATAAATTTCAGTTTGCGTAGGAGGCTTTGGGCGATCGCTGACAGAATCTCTATCTATAAGAGATGGAATATCTCTGAGAAACGGAAGCTCATCCAGTAAACTTGGAAAATCAGATAGATAGTCTCGACGCTTGAATTTTTCTTCATTTTCAACAATACTTAAATCAGTTAGCAAGAGTAAAAGATTCTCAACATCATTAAGATTATTGTTTTGCAAATTACTCTTGGGATCTGACATCCTAACTTCCTTATGTTCGCAGTTTTTAATTATACGAAAACCCAAGAGATCTCTGCACTGCAAAGATCTCTTGGGTTTTAGCGTAGCACTTTTAAGCTAGATCTTAGTCTTAGAACGAGATGTTGCTCTAGCCGTAGGCGTGGTTGTTTCAGCACTAGGTATTGCAGTACGTTCAACCTTTGGTTCTAGGTCTAAAATGCTAACCCGCTCATATTTTTCTTCCACTTTCTCTTCGGCGGCTTCCCGCAACTCAGGTACAAACTCAGAACCCTTAAGTCGCATCCCCAACTCAAACAATAATTCCGCCATATCATCTTTGGAAATTTTGTCTTCGCGGAGAATTGAGAAACTGCGATCTAGTTCTTCTAAAACTAGCGATCGCAATTCACGGGTATCATTTTGCAAATTGTCTCTAGTTTGGGCAAGTTCATCACGTAGGGCGACGCGCTGTGCTTCTACCGCTTCATCGAGGGTTTCGATACTATTTGTGAATTTGCGATTGATCCGATCAAACTGTTGGCGAAGATCGGCTGTTTCTTCCTGTGTCGATGCACTAATAGTTTTTAGGCGCTTGTCAATTGACTCAACTGCCGCCCTTAACTCACTTGCTAAAACTACTTTTAGGTCACTAAGGCGATCGCGCATATCTTGCTGCATTGCCGAGATGTCTGATTCCGCCTTATCTAGCCGACTATTGTATTCGCGCAAATGTGCGCCGAAAATGATATCGCGAATTTGATCAATATTGCCTAAGCGTTCGCGGATTTCATCTCTGGTAATTTCGCCCATATTTTAGGTTGCCTCTAAGAATGATTTGAATAGTTGCGAAAGTTTATTTTAAATGCAATAAAACCGCAATTTTATGCGTTTCAGAATTCTGGCGATCGCCATTAAGCATAACCATATCAAAGTCTTGCTGTTTCTGATGTGTTTTGTATAGCTGTCGCCAGTCTTGTTAACCCAAAAGTAGGGACTCCCTACTTTTGGGTTTGATGTAGTTTACTGGTAAACCATTTTTAAGGGTGCGATCGCTATGGCGTAAAATTGACAACGCTGATTAATCCTAGTTTTGCGCTTAAATCCAAACCAAGAGATATTTTGAAAGCGCTGCAAAGCAACGCTTTCAAAATATCTCTTGTGGATTGTTTGATCGTGGATTACAGCAATTTTCCCCCTAGCCCCTAAGTTTGTGAGCGATCTTCTATTGAACCCAATTACTGAAATTACTGAAATCACTAGCGAAATGTCCACTGCGAGCATAGATTCTGGTGTGGATCTTGCCGATTTCTCGCTATCATTGCCCGATCCTAACGATGAAGGCTTGGCGGAAGGGCAATTTTTGGCGGAGGTAGATAGCGCTTGGCAAGTGTGCGATCGCTTTGACTTGCAAACCGATATTTGGCGAGGCAGAATCTTGCGAACTGTCCGCGATCGCGAAAAAGTAAATGGAGAAGGTCGTGGTACAGGATTTTTAAAATGGTTACAAGAGCGAGAAATTAGTAAATCTCAAGCTTATTCATGGATACAACTTGCTAATAGTGCAGACACACTGATGGCGGATGGACAGTTAGACGCTGATGATATCCGTCAATTTAGTAAGAAAGCATTTGTGGAAACTTCCCAAGCCTCTGCGGAAGTACAGCAATTGATTGTTGATGCAGCCCGAAGTGGCGAAAAAATTACTCGCCGTGAAGTGCGTCAACTGTCTGATCAATGGACTACGATGAGTTCTGAGCATCTGCCTGATGACTTAAAAGAGAAGCTAGCCGCTCACACAATCCCCACTCGCTATGTTGCGCCCCTAGTGCGCGAAATTGATAAATTACCCGAAGCCTACCAAGTTCCAATTAAACAAGCCATCGTTGATGGCTCCGATCTAGACAATATTCGATTAGTTACGGCTGATGCTCAAAGATTGACTAAATATTTATCGAATACCAGTCAAGTTCAAGCGATCGCCCAACGTTCCGTAAATATTGATCTTGCCCTTGAAGAAGCCCTCCGCATCGGCTGTCTCAAGCTTGCCTCAGACTTGGTTAGTCAAGCTGCCCAACTGGAACAGGCGATCGCTAAGCTCTACAGCATATGGAAGCGCGTCGCTAATTCTGCTGATCAGTTATATGTAGAAGCTGGAGCGAGTACGCCTAATTTGGTAGACTTACTCAATTCTTTAGACTCTCTAGCGAGTCAAAATATCGCCGTGCAGATTGGCAGCGATCAGTCTGGCAAGACAATTCGCCTGCAAATTACTGAGGAGTCTTAACGCAAATCTATGAATGCAGTTGAAATTGAAGAAGTGGTTTCTCGATTGGCGGAAGCGCCTTTTGATGTGGAGGAGTTTCCCTTTGCGTTTCTAGAAGCTTTTGGCAACAAGGCGACTACGCTGAAGCGGCTCAGGAGTGAGCAGAATAGCTCGAACCAGTCCGATTTGGTTGGCGGTATGCTGCAACGCAATAATATTCATTTGCAGGTTTGTGAGTTAGGTCAGGTGGGGGCGACGCTGACGGCTTTGCGGGAGAGTGGAGCGACAACTCGTTATAAGGCGAAGTTTATTCTGGCGACGGATGGGCGGGACTTTGAGTCGGAAAACTTGGTGGATGGGGAGACGATCGCCTGTTCATACCCAGCATTTGCCGATCATTTTGGCTTTTTCTTGCCGTTGGCAGGGATTACGACGGATTAATCCTGATATTTTTGGGTCGATGATTCAGGCGGTGGCGGATGAAGAGGAGCGAGGGGCATGGACTGCCATGTGTTGTGCTTCATCACTAAAGTGATCGCACTTTGGACTCACTAGCCACAATTCCGATAGCCCAAAGTTTTTCATTAACCTTGTCACAGCGCCAAGGTTCCGTACCTCAGCCGCCTCAAATAACACAATTCTGCTATTTGACATATAGCGATCGTAAACTACTTTTTATTTAGATGAGATTGACAATAAACTTCGCAATATGCTAATTTCTAGTATGAGGTTAGTACAATAACTAATCAAAAACCAAATGTTTTTAATATGAATTTTAAAGGAGTTTCAATGTATCCTATTCCAAAAAACTTATAATTGGTTCGCATAACTAAAGTAACGATTATGAAAATAAATTTTTCTCGTAAACTAGAGTGTTTTTATGAAAACCACCCCCAATCTAAAAAACTTCTTATTTCGTGGAGCAAAAGAATAAAAATTATAAGTCCCAAGCACTTTGTAGAGTTAGGAAAGTTTTTTCAACAGGCTGACCAAGTAGGAGAATTCACTGTGTTTAACATAGGCAGTAACTATCGATTAATTGCTCGAATAAATTATGAATCTCAACAAGTTATTATTCGTGAAGTCCTTCCTCATAAAGACTATGAACGAGGCAAATAGAAAAACTAAGAAATAAATAAAAACATACCAACTGGAGGGGCTGAAGAGGTCTCTCCAAACTCTGGAGAAAGCTATGAAAACTATACAAAAGAATAAAAAATCTTATATTGAATTACTGCAAGATTTTCCTCCTCGCCCTATCTACTCCGAGGAGGAGTTAGATGCAGTCCAAAAAGTTGTTTATGAGCTAATCGATCGAGGAAATCTAAGTACAGAAGAAGAAGAATATATTAGTGTTCTATGTATGCTGGTCGAACAGTATGAGCAGGTTCATCATCCCATTCCTGACATTTATGGTGTTGAGTTAATAGAGGCTTTACTTGAAGAATTCGATCTTAAACAAAAAGACTTAGTACCAATTTTCAAAACGGAGTCTATTGTGTCGGCAGTTCTGAATGGACACCGAAAACTTATGACAGAACACATTGAAAAACTAGCGAATTTCTTTCATGTATCTCCTGCTGTATTTTTCCCATCAACTCAGATGACAGACTAATAAAAGCATCGCTTTGCAAGGCTTTTACCTTAAAATGATTACTTCATTGCGATCATTGGCGATTTGGAAGTCTTCTCCAAAATCGCAGGTTGACATTTCACCGAGTTGAATATTCTTTTCTAAACATGGCAAAGAAGGATTAAGTTCTAGCGATCGCAAACTGAGAGAGAGGCGCGTAATTTCCACCGATTCTTTGCTAGTATCACAGCCAAAAAGGTTATGACATAGGATATGCGTGATGATTTCAGAACTTGATTTACTCGCAATTAGTTCGGGCGAAAATTTAGTTAATAGATGGTCGATGCGCTCATGTTCGGAAATCAGAAACTCTAAAGCCGTAATTAAGAAAACTCCTGAGCCACACTTAGGATGCAAAATCCTAATATTGGACAGTCGTTCACGATATTGCTGACAATAAGCTAAGGTATCTTGTGTGAATTTATGCACATCTGAGTGAGCAAGAGAGTTTTCATTAGTTGAATTTCTACGCTCCAATGCTAAACGCTGCTGCAACAAACGGATAATTGATTCACTTTGTAAGATGGATTTGCATGGTAACTTGGGCGTGCGGCGTTTACTGAGGTTGCTCAAGTCTTTGTGATACTGGCTTAATTCTTTTGCAGATTCATCAAAGAGGCTGACTAAAATATGACGAGTAATATCTTCTTGAAAATCAAATTTTGTGATTTCTTTAATCTGACGGCACAATTCATCCCCCACAAATAGAGCCTTGTCTAGTAGACGATCGCAGTCAAATAATTTGCAAGGATAGGGTTTAATTGGAGTGGAATAATCGGGATTGCCATTTTGAATCCAGCGAAATATAGCTTTATAATTTTCCCAAATTGGTTGCTCTATGTAAGGATTTACAAACTCATAGGCTTCCTTAATTAAATGATCTGGCAACAAATTACGGTCTTCGCAAATAGCTACAAATAAAACCCGATTTAAGAGCTTTTGCGCTTGATATATAGCGATCGCGATCGCCTTGTCTGGATTCACTAGGCTACCTGTAAAGCTTTTATTAAGCTCTTCACCCTGATCCTCGCCTTCAGAAAGTAAAAAATTAGGATCTTGCATCAATAGTTGTAATCGATAGCGAAAATCCTTAATTAACTGTCCGCGAATTTTGTAATAGTGACTGTAAAAATTTTTGAGAATCTCTGATTCAAGTTGATGAGATTCTTCTAAAAGCTGGGTTGTGCGCGATCGCTCTTCACTGTTAGCTAGCCCGCGCAATAAAGTTCTTCGAGATAATAGAAAATAGAATGCTTTAAGCTGATCGAGATCGGCTAAAGACTCCCAAGAAAATCTCTGACAAAATAATCCTGAAACATCTCGGTGGTAGAGGCAAATATCACGGTAGTCCAGTCCAATTAGCCATTCTGTGGTGGTATGGCGCGGCTCTGGCTTCACAATCGCCCCTTCTTCCGCCGTATTCACCCAAATCTCGACAATTACATTTGTCGAAGTCTCTGTAAAAAATCCTAATGCTGAATTGGGGTGTAGTTCTAATTCCCACGTTCCAGAATCAGTGGCAAATGGTGAACGAAAACCTAAAATATCAACAAAAATATCGTGTAAAAACTGTGCTTCAGCGATTAAGTTTGATGGTTCTCCATCGCTTGCAAAACGTAACCATTTGTGAAGTATCGAAAAGCGATCGCCCAAATCCCTCGGAAAGCCAAAAGAGCTAACCCGCTTAGCAAGTGGTTTTGGATGGAATAGTGAATAATAAGGCGATCGCTGATTCATGCATCTTTGACAGCTTTTGGTGTATCACTAGGGCTATCAGTCTTATAGGCTATGGCTAAGTCCTTCTCGGCGGCAACCTCCGCCAGTAGTTTTTCACGCTCTTCGGGAGACATTTCCTGTAGCTGTTTAGTTAAGACGGCTTTTTTATACTCATCTAGCTGCTGGTTGTAAGTCATGGTTTGGGTAACAGCTCGAAAAACATAGGTGGAAATCCAAGCCAGCAAAACACCCACCAGAACTAATTGACTCCAAACCCCTGCGTTAGTTTCATCTAAGCCAAAGGTGCGAAAAGCCCAAAAAGCCAATCCGCCAAACCCAAAGAACGCAACCACGATCGCGAGGGCATCAATACGGCGCATGGCTAAATTTCTCGCGCTTGAGGGCGGAAGTTAAAAAATGGTGATATCAAAAGTAATCCAGGGAAGAAGAAAAAGGCAAGAAAACACAAAACTACGCGCTCAATAGAGCCAGTCTTGTACCAACGTGCTTTGAAGTAAAACAGCACGATAAGGGGAACTACAAGCAAATATGTACCTGCGATCGCGGCATAAGCAATGGTGGCAAGTAGGGATTCGGAGAGCATCAAAGACATTTTGATTAGTTATTTTTTAGATAGGTTTGCAAGTATGTATCTATTTGATGATTGTAACATCACAACAACCAACAAGCCCCATCTGTCAAGTTTTCAGCCTTTAAAAACCAGAAGAGGAGTGTGGGGGGGGGGGGGGGGCCCCCCCCCGAGCGGGGGGTGGTTGTGTGGAAGAGAAAAAGAGTAGAGAAAAAAAAAAATTTTTGTTTGGGGGGTGGACAAAAAACAGGATGTTTAAAAAAAGCCTGCCATTGGCAGGACTTTAGAGTTTTTAGCGCCGCAGGCGCGAAAAACTATAAAGTCGGTTTGATTACCGTAGTTTCTGTCAGTGTACAATAAAATTGATTTTGTTTTTTTTGGGGGGATACATTAGCAACGCG
>JBBQRB010000127.1:0-9907 GCA_038215315.1 Pseudanabaenales cyanobacterium | reverse complement strand
AACTCGTCTTCTGGTTTTGTGACCTAACAAGACTGACTACGGCTATATAAGTAAGTGGGCAAAATAAACCTTAAAACCCAAAAAGCTGTAGCGCACGCGCAGCGTGCGCTACAGCTCTTTGGGTTTTGAGTTTTATTTTGCCGAGCTACTTAAATAGCAACAGCTATAGAAAAAGTTATATTTGACTAGATTTTTATGTTTCATGGATTTATCAGTATTGACAAGCCGCCAGAGATTACGGCTCATGACTGCGTGAGCAAATTACGTAAACTGCTTAGACAAAAGAAAATTGGTCATGGCGGTACGCTTGACCCGATGGCAACAGGAGTTTTGCCGATCGCAGTTGGTAACGCCACAAGACTATTAAGATTTTTGCCATCAGGCAAAGCCTATACAGCAAAAATCCGCTTTGGCTTGGTCACTGATACCGATGACATCACGGGTGAAATAATTAGCGATCTCCCATGTACCGATCTCAATTTAGCTGCCGTTAAAGATTTATTACCGCTATTTCAAGGCAAGATTACGCAGCGTCCGCCCACCTTTTGCGCGATTCAAGTTGATGGGAAACGCCTCTATGATTTGGCTCGTCGGGGAGAAATTACGGAAGCTGATGTGCCGATGCGAGAGGTGGAAGTAAAGGAAATTAAGATTTTAGGCTGGACAGAAGGGGACTATCCTGAGTTAGATTTGGCGATCGCCTGTGGTGCGGGGACATATATTAGAGCAATCGCCCGTGACCTTGGCGAAAAGCTTGGCTGTGGTGCGACTTTATCGGGATTGCGGCGCACCTTTAGCAACGGGTTTGATCTAGATGCGAGTTTAACTTTTGATCAGGTGGCAGAGAAATTGCGATCGCATTCTCTGGAAGTTCTTGCACCCGATCATGGGTTGCACTTTTTGCCAGAAGTCACTCTTGATGCAGAGCAAACAAAATATTGGTGTATGGGGCAGACAATTAAATTATTAGATAAATTATTAGGGCTCGAAATTTGTTCGCAGTACGTAAGGATGTATGACCATGAACAGAAGTTTTTAGGCGTTAGCGAAGTTAATGAGTCGGTCTTGCAACCAATTGTAGTTTTGAGTCCAATTAACTAAGTACAGCGCTTTGCGCTTGCTGAAAACCTAAAAAGCCTATAACACGCGCACAGCGTGCACTATAGGCTTTTTAATTAAAAATAGGAGGACGCTTTGCGTCCTCCTATTTTTTTAGATTTTGCTAGTCAACTTAGTTAGTAACAGATTAGAGCGCTGCAAGAAACCCTTCATACTGTCAGCATCAAAGCTCTTTTGCGCCATCAGCGCCAAATCATAAACATGAGTACAGATCAAGTTAGCAAGATCCGCAGATTCAGATTTACCGCCAACAAGAATTTGGCTGCCGTCTAGTTCAATTAGCTTCTCCATGAGCGGATGTGCAGTGTTTACCAGTAACACATGATCTTCAGGGAAACTAACTGTACCTTGCTGCATCAAAGCCATCATTTCTTGCATCCGTCGCGCTGACTCTGGCAACAAAATAATTGCAGGTGGAGCCGAAGCCGCATCTTCAGCCTTGATTGCTTCCGTGCGAATTACCAATTTAGGCTTGTTGAGCGCCTCACGGAAAATATCTTGGAGGTGATCGCTCTTGGTCTTATTGGTTTTTGGATCAACAATCTCTGTTCGGGAATCCTTATCCACTAGGCGATCATCAATTTCTGCATCTACCCGCGCAAACTTAATGTCTTTAAACTCGCGTTCAAGAAAATTAATAAAATGGCTGTCGATGAATGCGTCAAAGGTCAATACTTCTAAGCCTTGGTTTTTATGTAGTTCTACATAAGTACCCTGCGTGATCGGGTCAGAAGTATAGAACACTTGATTTTCATGCTCAGCTTTATTGCGCTCTAAATAGGCTTGTAAAGTTGTATAGTTGCCGCTTTCACTCTTAACTTCATCAGCCTCGCTAGTGGAGGAATAAACCAAAATCTCTTTGACTTGCTGATAAAACTTATCGCTGTTCATTGAGCCAAATTTCATGAAAATACTGATATCTTGCCAACATTTCAAGAATTCTTCACGGGACTCACTATAAAGAGAGGTCAGGCGATCGCCTACTTTTTTAGCAATAAAGTCTTGAATCTTGCGAACTTTGGGATCACCTTGCAAGAAACTACGCGACACATTTAAAGGAATATCGGTACTGTCGATCGCGCCACGTAAAGGCATCAAAAACTTGGGGATTACATCATCGCAGTTATCGCTAACAAACACATGATTGCAGAACAACTTGATCTGACCACGATTGGGATCAATATCAGCCTTCATTTTCGGAAAATACAAAATCCCCTTGATCACAAAGGGATAATCAGTATTGAGATGAATCCAGAACAAAGGATCATCTTGAAAAGGATAAAGATAACGATAAAACTCTAGATACTCGTCATTAGTAACTGATTTTGGTGACTTGTCCCATAGAGCCGTTTGCTTATTGATCACCTCATCGCCCAACTTGATCGGCACAGGCATGAAGTCGCAATAGTTGCGAACCATCCGCTTGATCGATCCTTCTTCTAAATACTCTTCAGCATCTTCTTGCAGTGTCAAGATGATCGTTGTGCCGACAGATGCGCGATCGCTATCATCCAAAGTAAAAGTGGTCGAGCCATCACAAGACCAGTGAACTGCTTCAGCCCCATCTTTGTAAGAGCATGTGTCAATCTCGACATTACTCGCCACCATAAATGACGAATAGAAACCTAAACCAAAGTTACCAATAATTTGCTGATCGCCAGTACCGCTATTAGCATACTTAGTAGCAAACTCTTGAGCACTCGAAAAAGCGACTTGGTTAATATATTTTTTGACTTCATCCGCCGTCATGCCGATGCCAGTATCCGCGATCGCCAGCGTTTTTTTCTCTTTGTCGATAGTGATGACAATTTCTGGCTCAGCAGAATGATTAGTTTCACCAGCATAAGACACCATTTTTAGCTTGCTAATCGCATCAACAGCGTTAGAAATTAGCTCCCGCAAGAAGATATCTCGTTCAGAATATAAAGCCTTCTTGATAATGGGAAAGATATTCTCGGTATGAATGCTGATCGTTCCCTGCTCTTGCATAGCTTGCAAAGCTCCTGAATATATTAATTACTAAGTATTTCAAGAATGATTATACCGAATGAAATCCTTAGGTCTGTTCTTTCCCTTTTCGCGTTCTCCGTACCTTAACCTTAAAAGCTTGAGAAGCGCTGCACATATTTTTTATAGCGATCGCTATTGTGAAGCTTTGCAAAGCAAATATATACATTTTTGTAACGCAATTTGAAAAACTTAATTGCCTCACTTATTGTGGATATTAATATTCCTGAGTAAAACATCACAGATATGGTAATCGCTGCAGTTATTTACATATCGGTATCTGTACTTTTAGTTGTAAGTGCAGGTATATTTTTTGTCAAAGCTATCCAGTCTTTGATGAGTAAAAAACAGTCAAATAATTACAAACGTACTGAGCAAGTAATGTTCTTGCGTCCTAATTCTAGCGATCCTCTAGCTATATCTACCCGCCGCGCTGAAATCATTGCTATTCTAGAGCGACAATTTGCTAGTAGTCCATCATCTGACTCCTAGCCCTATGAGCAGGTAAAAGTTTAAGATGACCGTTGAATTTCCGTTCCTCATTGGAGAGGCTGACTATGTGGCTCGTCGCAAACAACTGCGAAAACAACGCCGTCTTCGCATACTCCAAAGTATTTGGCAATTGACATTCATTACAGGACTCACAGGCGCAATGGTGTGGGTTGCCATGTTGCCAGATTGGCAACTACGCAGCCCACAGCAGGTTGATATTGAAGGTAATCAGCTCCTATCGCAAGAAACGATTAGGAAAGCTTTAGCGATCAAGTATCCTCAATCAATATTTCAGATTCAACCGCAAGCGATCGCTACTCAGTTAGAGTCATCTATTCCAGTTTCTAAGGTAGTCATTTCGCGCACTATATTCCCGTCAAAATTAGTCATTCAAGTCCAAGAACGCTTGCCAGTTGCCAACTCTACACGAAAAGGACAGTCTGGTTTTTTAGATGCTGAAGGGATATGGATGCCAGTCAAGTCCTACCCATCCAATATTAATAAACCTAACTTAGTAGTCCTTGAGCCAAGCGATCAGTCAATTTCTAATTGGTCAAGCCTCTACCGTCAAATTAGCCAAAGCCAAATCAAGATTTCTCAGATCGATGCCCGCGATCAGTCTAACTTGATCTTATTAACTGATATTGGGATTATATATTTTGGTACATATAAGTCATCATTGTTTACAACGCAGTTGGAAACATTAGATCGTCTTAGAAATCTTCATGAAAGAGTTAGCTCTAGCAACTTTAAACATATTGATGTCAGTCAGCCCGACAACCCAATTTTGGAAATGAATATATCGAAGAAAGATAAATCTTCTGAAACAAAACCCTAAACTGTCGTTTTAAGGCTATTATTATTTTTTTCAGTAGGTTTAAACTTGCGATCGCAATACTGACTCAAATGAGGTTTAAGCTTATCAATATCTAAAGAGCATCAGTAAAACGGTTCTATCTAGGACATCCCAATATAAATGACATCTCAAAACGACTGGTCAAATTTGAACTCAAACGGTTCAGAAAATAGAGAGGTAGATATGCACATAGATGAACTTTCTGAGTTTTCAAATGACTCTAGACTCTACCTAAGTCACTCTCAAAATCGAATGAAGCAGCAGTTAGGCATTGATGCAAAAGCGGATAATATAATGTTGGGCAGTATTGCAAAAATCAAAGTAATTGGCGTTGGCGGCGGCGGCGGCAATGCTGTAAATCGCATGATCGCCAGCGACGTTATTGGTGTTGAGTTTTGGTCTTTTAACACAGATGCTCAAGCACTTCTCCAGTCTTCAGCCTCCAAGCGTTTTCAAATGGGGCAAAAGCTCACAAGGGGGTTAGGAGCTGGTGGCAATCCCGCGATCGGTCAGAAAGCAGCAGAAGAGTCTCGAGACGATATCGCCGCCGCAGTTGAAGGAGCCGACCTCGTATTTATTACCGCAGGTATGGGTGGCGGTACTGGCACAGGAGCCGCGCCAATTATTGCAGAAGTAGCTAAAGAAGCAGGCGCTCTCACCGTAGGCATTGTGACTCGACCATTTACCTTTGAAGGTCGTCGTCGTGGACTGCAAGCCGAAGAAGGTATTGCAGGATTACAGAGTCGCGTTGACACACTCATTGTGATCCCTAACGACAAGCTACTTTCCGTCATATCTGAACAAACCCCTGTCCAAGAAGCTTTTCGAGTTGCCGATGACATATTGCGCCAAGGTGTACAGGGTATATCCGATATTATTATGATTCCTGGGCTAGTTAATGTAGACTTTGCCGATATTCGCGCGGTAATGGCTGATGCTGGTTCCGCGATGATGGGTATTGGTATCGGTTCAGGCAAGTCCA
Organism: Pseudanabaenales cyanobacterium; assembly: GCA_038215315.1. Lineage (GTDB taxonomy): Bacteria > Cyanobacteriota > Cyanobacteriia > Pseudanabaenales > Pseudanabaenaceae > Pseudanabaena. The sequence goes on along the minus strand of JBBQRB010000127.1, from coordinate 4,451 downwards.
GAGCCAGAGAAGCTGCCATGACTGCCATCTCTTCACCGTTGCTAGAAACTTCTGTAGAAGGGGCTAGTGGTGTCGTATTTAATATCACAGGGGGGGAAGACATGACTCTTCATGAAGTCAATGCCGCCGCTGAAACTATTTACGAAGTAGTTGATCAAAACGCCAATATTATCTTTGGTGCGGTTATTGATCCCAAAATGGACGGGGAAATTCGGATTACAGTGATTGCTACGGGTTTTGCGCCTAAAATGCATCCAGCAATTCCACCTCAAATTTCTAAGAAAGTACAGTCTGCCCAACCTCCAGCAACTTCTTCTAGATCTTCTTCTGGCACATCTCAGCCGCCCCAACCAGAGATCAAGCTCAGTAAGCCTGGTTTAGATATTCCTGATTTTTTACAACGTCGTCGTCCACCGAAATAAAACCTAAAAATAAAAATTAAATAGCTAAATAGGTGTGACGAAGGGCATATTAAGCACGACAATACTAAATATGGCTATGTTAAAACTTGATAAATTGCAGTGACACACTTAACAAATATCAGAAACGGACTTCACAGACTACCTTCCCTTAATAGCGGTGAAGATCGTCTCAGACTTTTTGCCGGCTCAGCAAATCTCCCTCTATCGCAAGAAATATCTCTTTATTTAGGGATAGAGTTGGGACCTATGGTACGTAAAAACTTTGCTGATGGTGAAGTCTATGTTCAAGTACAGGAATCAATTCGGGGTTGTGACGTTTACCTAATTCAGCCTACCTGTCGCCCAGTCAATGATCATTTGACAGAACTGCTGATTATGATTGATGCCTGTCGTCGCGCGTCAGCAAGACAGATTACTGCCGTAATGCCTTACTACGGTTACGCTAGAGCTGATCGAAAGACCGCAGGACGTGAGTCAATTACGGCTAAATTGGTAGCAAACTTAATTGTCCAATCTGGTGCTAATCGTGTGATTGCAATGGATCTTCACTCAGCTCAGATTCAGGGATATTTTGATATCCCTTGTGACCATGTTTATGGCGCACCAGTTCTGTTTGACTATCTAAATGAGAAGAAATTACCAGATTTAGTGGTTGTTTCGCCTGATGTAGGGGGGGTAGCTCGCGCCAGAGCTTTCGCTAAGAAGTTAAACGATGCTCCTTTGGCAATTATCGATAAACGTCGCCAAAGCCATAATGTTGCGGAAGTAATGAATGTGATTGGGGATGTTTCAGGCAAGACTGCGGTAATCGTTGATGACATGATTGATACTGCTGGAACCATCTATGAGGCGGCAAAGCTGTTAAGGAAAGAAGGCGCTCGTCAAGTTTATGCCTGTGCTACCCATGCTATTTTTTCTCCTCCTGCGATAGAACGTCTATCCAGTGGCGTGTTTGAGGAGGTTATTGTGACAAATTCAACACCTGTTAGACAGGATAGTTATTTCCCCCAATTACGGGTACTCTCGATCGCGGATCTTTTAGGTGAAACTATTTGGCGCGTTCATGAAGATACGTCAGTAAGTAGTATGTTTAGGTAAATCACCAATTGCTTAAATCTAGATATACAGGCTATTGAAGCCTCAAAAAATGAGTGGTGGCGCGGAGCGCCGCCACTCATTTTTCGGATTTTGATTTTTGCATAAGCAACTGTATAGGAGTTGTCAGTCTTGTTAGGACATAAAACCCAAAAGAGAGAGGCGGCGCAGCGCGCCGCCTCTCTCTTTTGGGTTTGGATTTGTTTTGATCCACTTGACGACAGCTATATCAAGAAAAATTTGAATTTAGGCACTGAAAATACTAATTCACTTACTAAATAAAATGTGCATGATGATACAATAATCATGCTTTGATTAATTTTAAGTATTGATTATGTATCTAAGTACACTTTAGTCTTATTGCATTTATCATGACTATGCTCTGGCTAATCCTAGCGAGCGTTAGTTTTACCTAATTAGAAGCTTAAATTCGATTTAATTTTTAACCTATTTTTGATTTACAAATCATCTATAGTTTGTTCTTTTCTGGTTAAAGAGGGTGTAATAGGTTGGCAGAGCGTGCTCTTGTTGATGTCTTTCGCGAAATGAATGGCGGGATGTTTTCGCCTATGACGGAAACATTTGAACGCGGTAAGACGATTTTTTTCCCTGGTGATCCTGCGGAACGTTTTTATTTTCTAGTCAAAGGAGCTGTCAAACTTTCTAGGGTTTATGAAGCAGGTGAGGAGATTACAGTAGCGCTATTGCGTGAAAATAGTGTCTTTGGTGTTTTGTCACTAATTACTGGTAACCGCTCTGATCGTTTTTATCACGCAGTAGCTTTTACTTCTGTTGAACTCTTATCTGCACCGATTGATCAAGTTGAGAAAGCTCTAAAAGAAGATGCTGAACTACCAATGGTGCTACTGAAAGGTCTATCGTCACGTATTTTACAAACGGAGATGATGATTGAAACTCTCGCCCATAGAGATATGGGATCACGACTAGTTAGTTTTTTGCTGATCCTGTGTCGAGATTTTGGGACTCCATCAGCAGAAGGAGTCACTATTGATCTTAAGCTTTCTCATCAAGCGATCGCTGAGGCGATCGGTTCTACGCGGGTTACAGTGACTAGGTTGCTTGGTGATTTGCGAAAGCAAAAAATGATTGCAATTTCTAAAAAGAGAATTACTGTTCATAATCCCATTGAGTTGGGTCAGCAATTTGCCTAATCAAGTAATGATACTCCCTTCCCAGTGAAAGATTAGCAGTGCGGCGATTCGCGCCGCACTGCTAATTCTTGGGTTTTAATATTTATTCTTATACTGGGAAGAGAGTAAGTTAAAAAACGGCAATGCCATTTCTTAACTTGGCATTACTTGGCACAACATTCCAAAATTTTGTTATTAAAGTATCAATGCGTTAAGCTGATTACAGAAATCATATAAGTAAAAGCATCTAATAATGTACGAAATTTTAAAGATAATTTGGTCTGCCGTTGCAATCTGCCTAGTAATATTAATTTTATTACATAGTCCTAAAAGTGATGGATTAGGAGGATTTAGCGGTCAAGCACAGTTGTTTTCCAGTACTAAGAGCGCCGAAACAGCTTTAAATCGTGTCACTTGGTTTTTAACGGCTGCATTTTTAGGATTGACAGTAGTACTTAGTGGAGGCTGGTTAGCTAAGCCTAATGCGATTAATCCTCCTGCACAAGTTGTACCTGCCTCTAACGTAACGCCCAACGCACAGCCAATTCCCCTTAATTTGCCTGCGCCTACAACTCCTGAAGTTCCCTAATTTGACAAAAAACCGCTTAAAGAACTGCGGCGCAGTTCTTTAAGCGGTTTTTTGTTTTTTAACTTGTTATAGAGCCTGTTGAGGGTTTAGAGAAATTTTTGAAAGTGCCGCGAAGCGGCACTTTCAAAAATTTCTCCATGTTTTACTAAAGCGCAAAGCGCTGTAATGCCTGATCAACTTGATAAAACAAATCTACAAGATTACCAGAGTTGAAAATCACTACATCAGCAAGTTCCATTTTTTCAGATAAAGCCATTTGGCTAGATATCCTTTGCTCTGCTTCGGATACTGTGAGATGATTTCGGTTCACTAGTCTCTGTAATTGCTGTTGAGACTCACAGGCGATCACCCATATTTCCGTCACTAAGTCCTGCATCTTTGCTTCAAATAGCAACGGGATCGCCATAACGACTGTTGCAGGTGCATGGAGGCTTGCTTGATCAAGCAAATTAGCTTTAACGTATGGGTGTATGAGCCTTTCTAGCCATTGGCGTTCAACAGCACTCTCGAAAATGATCGTCCCTAACTTGCGCCGATCTAGTTCTCCTTGTTCATTAAATATCAGTTTGCCATAACGGTTTTGCAAGCTTGCTAATCGATGATCAGTTAGTGCTTGGCGGGCATAAATGTCAGCATCAAGGATAGGCAATTGATAAGTAAGATGCAAATAGTCGGAGACTGTAGTTTTACCAGTGGCAATACCTCCTGTAATGCCAATAATTCTTTGATTCATGTAATTTAGGTAAGTACATTACTCTCTTCACAATATAAGAATAGATATTAAAACCCAATAATTAGCGGTGCGGCGCTTCGTGCCGCACCGCTAGTCTTTCACTGGGAAGGGAGTAAGAATTTAGCAAAATATTTGATACTGTTGGACTTATCGAGACTTATGGACTTTACTGATATTCTTGGATTCACTGCTGCGTTTCTGACCACGTTTGCTTTTTTGCCACAGGTAATCAAAATATGGCGATCGCATTCTACGAAAGATATTTCTCTCCCTACATTGATTACATTCATTGCAGGAGTTACGTTGTGGTTAATTTACGGGGTTAGGGTCAACGCTGCGCCCATCTTTATTGCTAACTCAATCACCTTGTTTTTAAATATAGTGATTTTAGGTTTTAAGCTTAAATATGGCTGAAGAATATCAAAAAGACCAATGGCAATTTTTTGCATTGCGATTAGTCT
>JBBQRB010000126.1:0-9916 GCA_038215315.1 Pseudanabaenales cyanobacterium | reverse complement strand
AACTTCTCTTCACTCATCAAGCCCTTATCCAAGACCACTTGACGCAATGACTTTCCACTGGCAAGGGACTCCTTAGCAACATCTGCCGCATTGAGATAACCGATGTGCGTATTGAGCGCAGTTACCAGTGATAGACTTCCTTCTGCATAGGCAAGACAGCGATCTTCCACAGCTATTATTCCCTTAATGCACTTGATCGCCAAAGTGTCGATCGCTCTCCCCAAAATCTCAATACTCTGAATCAAATCATAGGCAATTAATGGCATCATCACATTTAGTTCCAATTGTCCTGCTTGGGCAGCAAAGGCGATCGCATTGTCATAGCCAATCACCTGATAGCAAACCATATTCGTCATCTCCGCAATCACAGGATTATATTTTCCTGGCATAATCGATGATCCTGGTTGCACGGGGGGCAACATGATTTCCCGCAATCCCGTGTTAGGACCTGAATCCATCAAGCGTAAATCATTGGCGATTTTGCAAGTATCTTGAGCAAGGTTACGGATTGCGCCCGATACATTTACAAAGGGAGCCATGCTCTGCATCGCTGCCATCAGGTTTGACGCAGGTTTGAGGTCAAAACCTGTAATTTCGCTTAATTTCTCCGCCACGCGATCGCAATATTGGGGATGGGTATTTAAGCCAGTACCAGAGGCACTGCCTCCAAGTCCAAGGGTTTTTAAGTCTTCAGCCGCGAGGCTGATCCGCTTGATGTGATCGTTAATGATTTGGGCATAGGCTTGGAACTCGTCACCAAGGCGCACTGGCACAGCATCCTGTAAATGGGTGCGTCCAGATTTGACGATATTCGCAAAAGCGATCGCCTTAATCCGTAACTGCTCATCAAGATTAGCAAGCGCAGGAAAGAGGACATTATCTAAGGCTAATAATGCGCCGATTCTAATCGCCGTCGGGATCACATCATTAGTTGATTGACCATAGTTCACATGGTCATTAGGATTCACATTGGCATAGTTGCCCTTGACATCACCCAAAATTTCTAGGGCGCGATTGGCGAGGACTTCATTAATATTCATGTGATGCGATGTGCCAGCCCCCGCCTGATAGACATCCACCACAAACTGATCGCGCAAATTGCCATCTAAAATCTCATCTGCCGCCGCCGCGATCGCCATCCCCATCGCCATAGGAATACAACCAAGCTCGGCATTAATCAGCGCCGTTGCTTTTTTAATTAATAATCCTGCATCTATATAGGTTGGCAGAGGCTTGAGTCCACTGATTTTAAAGTTATCGATCGCCCTAACAGTCTGAATTCCATAATAAACATCATCGGGCAGGGACATTTCACCCATGGAGTCGCGTTCGGTTCTAGTCATAGTTTTATTGGCATTTGGCTATTAGCTTTTAACTATAGCTGTCGCCAAGTGTACTAGGACACAAAACCAAGAAATGAGTTGCAGCGCGAAGCGCCGCAACTCATTTCTTGGTTGGGCAAAAGAAACCTTAAAACCCAAAAAGCTGTAGCGCTCGCACAGCGAGCGCTACAGCTTTTTGGGTTTTATAACCAACCGTTAATCATCGCTAGGTGCAAGGCTTGAAAACGAGTTCTAGCTTTGAGCTTGGTCAAAATATTATTGATATGAAACTTGACTGTACTTTCACTGATTACCAATTGCTGAGCGATATCGCGATCGCGCAAGCCTTGCGTGAGCAATTGCAGCATTTCCCGTTCCCGTTCCGATAGCGGATTGCTAGTTTTGCTGAAAGGAATAGCGATCGCCATTTGTAGCTCGGTTGGGTGGATATCGATCTTGCCACCTAAGCTGGCGATAATTAGTCGCAGATCGCTAAAAAGTAATCGCAACCAGTTTTGAGAATCGCTGATATGCAAAGGTTTTTTGGCAATAATCACTTCTAGGGAGATGTCGTGGTCGGTATAGTTTAGACGGCAATAAGCGCCGCCAATATGATTGAGTATTTCTGCGGCTTTCAAAAATGTATACTCGATTGTCAAATTAAGCGATCGCTCCGTTCCCACTAACGTCAAATGGTTAGAGCTTAAAATCTGCGCCAAGCGATCAGATAGGGAATTGCTTTCAATTATTTGGCTCTGGCTAATACTTTGCCAAGATTGTTTTTCCTGTTGATGTTGTAAGGCGCTATTGATGGCGATCGCGGCGATCGTGCAAAGGATTCGCAAAAACTCTAAAAACTCAGGTGGCATGGAGTGACGACTAAAAGCCGCCAATACACCCACTACCTTGCCCTTAATTTCTAAAGGATAGCCGACAAAACCACGAATATTATTATCATTTGCCCATTGGCGATCGCCCACCCACGACTCGTCCGCCAAGTTATTACTTAAAAAAGAAACGCGATTTTGGGCAATTTTACCAACCTTATAAGCTCCCATTGGCACTTTGGCAAATCTACCGTCAAGGCGCGTATACATCCCTGAAGACGAAACTAGCTTTAAAAAATTACGATCTGGCTCCAACAGCCACACCCGCACAAAAGCACAGTCAAAGCGCTCAACAATCCCATCGGTCAGTCGGTTGGCGATCGTTTCTGGCTCAAGACATCCTGAAAAAGTCTCGGCAATTTCTGTTCCCCGATGTAGATCAAATAGCAGCTTAGTTGGATCAATAGCTTCAGACATCGACTTACTCCCTTCCCAGTATAAGAATAAATATTAAAACCCAATGAAAGATTAGCGGTGCGGGGGGTAGGGCCGCACCGCGAATAATTGATTGGGGAGGGTGTTTTTTGTAAAATTCTAAACACACACCTCTTACCCCCCTCCCATTAAAAATAAAAATTAAAAAACCCAACTATTCCGGGGGGCGCCGCCACCCCCCCCACCGCTAATCTTTCATTGGGAAGGGAGTAGTTTCTAAATTCTAGTTTCTGAATTTTTGTCGATACGTAGGGATCGTTTGATCGCAAATTGCTATATCAATACATTGACCCTCAGATTGCCCCACAGCTATGTATATGAAGCTACAAGACTTTAAAACCCAAACAGGAAAAGCCGCGCTTCGCGCGGCTTTTCCTGTTTGGGTTTCTAGGAAACATTTTGAAATTGCCCCGAACTGACGTTAGTTAGAACTGGGAGCGTCGGAGCTAGGGGGTTCGGGCGAACTATCAGGAATCGCAGAAGGCTTAGGAATCGCGGAATTAGTCGGTAGAGGTTGTGGCTGGGCTGGCACAGGTTGCACAGGCATAGGATCAGGCTTGGGTACAGGAATCAAGTACAAAGCGGCTGAGGCGATCGCCACACTAAATACCCCTGCGATCGCGGGTATTGCCTGAGCAGTCATTGGTGATTGCGATCGATAATCAGTTATGTGCGTAACTAACTTTAACTCAGGTAAAGTTTGCGGATCACAACAGAGGCGATCCAATCCTTCCATTAAGTCAAACAATTGAATCGTGTTTAGTTTAATCTGCAATTTTTGAGAATTTGCAGATGTGGACTCGCCCAACGCAACCGATAGGATATGAAGGTGCTTACCATCAGGCTCTAGCATGACCTGCTCATCGGGTATCGCTACAGAAGTATTACTTTTTAAGGCTTGTGCGTAAGCACCTACGACCTTAACTAGAGCCTTGAGCAGATCTAGACCACCAACGATCTGTTCAGGATGATGGTTAAAGCGGCAACCAAAGTTAGTCAAAATTGATAAAACATCGCCACTGGTGCTAATTCCTTCGATACTCAAAGAGCAGCTTGGTAAGTTATAGCTACGTTGCATCATTAGTTGATCGCTCCATCAAACAAACTATTCCACAAACGGTATTCCCCAGCTACGCCGCTACATAGCAACAATCGCGTCAGCAAATGCAAGGCAAGTTCACGAATTTCAGTTGTGGAAAGGGGAGAGGGCGATCGCATTCGACTAACATACAAAGATCTAAATCGCTCTAGATAAGCTTCTAAAAAAGCTTGATTTTGTTGTAACCCCAAAGCTTCAATCTTGCCTTCAATCATCTGTTGCTGCGTACTCAACAACAGCCTCAGCCCAGTATCTAATTGCTTAGCGATCGTGCAAATGATCTTAACTAAAGCTTTTAGCTCATCACTGGTTAGGCTGGCGCGTTGATAATTTCGTCTAAGCGGATTGGTGTTGCGTAATCGCCAAAAAGCAACACGACTAGGAATCGTTTTTTCTAAACCTAATTGCTCAATTAATACAAGCATTACTTCAACTGCTTCTAAATCAAGCGCCTCGATCGCTAGAAGCAGATGGTCAACATCCATACGGACGCTGCGGGGACAACCCCGAACAAAGTCCTTAGGAAAGTGTAAATCGAGGTTTGGTGGGGCAGAAATGTTTAACTGCATAGTTCGCAGTGAAGTCGTACCTGATAGAGTTTATCCGATGGGATGTTTGACAAGTTAGTTGGCTTTCAGCTACAAGCCCAAAACAACAATGCCCGTAGCTGATGGCTTTAATCTTAAGCTTGACGTGAGTAGTACTCAATAACTAACAGTTCGTTTACTTGCAATGCTACCCATTCACGCTCAACAACACCATTGACTTTACCTGTCAACTTCGCCTTGTCAAACTCTAAATGGCTAGGAATGTTAGACAATCCAGGAAATTCAAGATTACGCTCGACAATCTTACGAGATTTTTCGTTATCTTTAACGCTGATTACTTCACCTGGACGGCAGCCATAGCTAGGGATGGTGACACTTTTGCCATTGATGGTAACGTGACCATGGTTTACGAGTTGACGCGCGGCTGGAATTGTCGGTGCAAATCCCATTCTAAAAACCGTGTTGTCTAAACGCATCTCAAGGAGTTGCAATAGTACTAGACCAGTAGAACCCTTAACTCTTCTAGCTCGACGCACATAGCGCAGCATTTGAGTTTCGGTAAGCCCGTAATTAAAGCGTAGCTTTTGCTTTTCTTCAAGACGCACTGCATATTCAGAGCGCTTCTTGCGATCTTGACCATGTTGTCCAGGTGGATATGCGTGCTTGGGTTGTTTGCGACTTAGACCGGGAAGTTCCCCGAGTCTTCTGACGATTCTGAGGCGCGGACCTCTATAACGGGACATAGCTCCTTCCTTATTACTGTTGAAAACTTGACAGCCTATCTAGTATATGGCAACTTTGCCAAAGATCTTGATCAAATTATGAAGCTGTCGTAATCTCAAAATTTAAGATCGTAATCAAAAATATTAGCTAGCAATATTATGATTAGGATCGTAAGCAATCTAAAAATTTAAATTTGAACTGGCAACCATGCAAGTATTAGAAATCAATGGTGACAAATTTCAGTCAGAGACTTTGGTTGAAAAGATTTTTGCGTATGGCATGATGCCACAGCTGATTAAAGAAATGACCCTTGATCGTTGTACAGTCAATATTACACTGAATGCTGATGAACAAAAGACAGCAGCGCAACAGATCTTTCAGCAGTTAGGTATTGACTCTGACGAAAAACTCGCCGCTTGGTTAAAACAACAGAGCATGACCTCGACTCAATTGATCGCTAGGGCTGAGCGATCGCTAAAATTGGCTAAGTTTAAGCAAGAGACTTGGGGGAGTAAGGTCAATGCTTCTTTTCTAGAGAGAAAGCAAAATCTAGATCGAGTAATTTATTCTTTAATATGCACTAAAGACTTTTGCGTAGCCCAAGAATTATATTTTCGGATCAAGGATGGAGAACAGTCTTTTGATCAGCTTGCTAGAGAGTTTTCGCAGGGGCCAGAAGCTCAAACAGGTGGTTTGATTGGTCCAGTAGAAATCGGATCAGTCCATCCAAATCTATCTAAAATATTGATTTCTAGCGATGTCGGTCAGATACATACTCCGACAGTAATTGGCGACTGGATTGTACTGGTTAGATTAGAGAAGATGTTGCCTGTTACCCTTGATGATGCGATGCAGCAAAGGTTGATTGAAGAAAACTTCAACAAGTGGTTAGACGAAAGTGTGGCTCAGCAAATGGGCACACTAGTTGTTCACAGCTAATGAATGTGGCGATCGCTCGGTGTCAGTAACTCTAATATAGCCACATCACCAAAATTCATTGCATTTTATAAATCGTAAGTAACAGAATATTTTCTAAATTAGTAATCGGATCTTCCTCTATTTGTCCTAATTTTTTAAGCGATCGCAACGAGCACATAAGAAGATAAAAGATTTTGTAAATTTTGTGATCCCTTTTCCATAAAATTTATGGAATTTTGTACCCAAGGGTAAACAGCACAATGTTTTCTAGATTAGCGATCGCACCTTCCTCCAATAGCCCCAATCTTTTAATCAATCGAGTTTTATCAAGTACGCGGAGTTGATGGCATAGCGCAACTGAGTCCTGATTTAAGCCACCTTGACCACTATAAATCAGTAAACAGGTTGGCAAAGAAGCACGTCTTAAGTTAGTTGTGAGGGGAACTGTTATAACAGTGCTAGTGAATTTAGAGAGTGTATTTTCTTGAAAAATGATAATAGGTCGGGTTCCTGCTTGTTCTGATCCTTGGGTTGGATCGAGATTTGCCAGCCATATTTCACCACGTTCTACTTTCATCTTTATCTTCGCTATTTAAGAGATCAGCGTATTCAGACATACCCACTTCAGCAAGTTCTCGATCTTCTTCGGCAAATTCTTGATAGAGATTTTCAAATTGACTAATATCAGCTTGTTGACTATATTGCGACTGAAATTTAATAAAAGCAATAAAATCTGCAACTTGCTTGAGTTGCTCATTATTAAATCTATCTAGTTCTTGTTTTAGCGATTCTTTAGTATTTACAATCATAAGTTCATCCTAAATTTCTAAATACTTATTCATTTTATTGATGCCCATATTCACATACACCAAAAGCAATTAAAATCATTCCCAGAAATCAATATTCATGATGTCCTCAATTTCATAGCTAAACTGCCATACATCAGGAAACTTGACAGAACGATACCCTGATTCTGATCTGACTATGCGTAACGCATTTTTAAGCACATTCTGAAATAAGTCTGGACTACTGATATAACCTTTGAAACTCGGTGATTGCTCAAGAATATTTTCAATTTCAATACGAGTCCGAGCGATCGTTGTTTGCCAACCTGCATAGTCATACTTGCTCTTAACATAGCATCGCTTTAGCAGATGCTCAATGAGTGTAGTCAGTCTATTTTTTAATTCTCGTCTATCTCTACCCGCCAAGCCCTCTAACTCCTCAATCAGATTATCAATGTCAAGATCTTGTAGATTTCTAGACTTTAACTGTGCGATCGCAGTTTCTAACCACAAGTTGAGATCTTGTTCATAAAGTGATTTGCTCGCTGCAATAGTTTGAGTCATAGTTTTTACTCCTGCGATACCTGTGAGGTTATAGCTAGACTTTGTTTAATTAAGAATTAATAGTTGATTTCATTAATCAAATAAATTAACTATTCACTCAAAGAGTGATTTAGGTAAACCAGACTGTCTAATAATTGACTGAAGAGTACCAATTTTAACTTCTGAATAATTGGGTATGGGGACAGTAATTGTAGATTCTTCCATCTTTTTCTGCATAATGATATGACTTCCACGCTGCCTTACTTGCTCAAATTCATTACTCGAAGCCTACCCAACTGTCACCTCAATCTGTGTTATGTAAATCTCAGAATACATTCTTTGCATTACTTCCTGTGGACTTGCTAACTCAAAGAATAATTCGATAGCTTCAACAAGATTTTTTCTTGCTTCTTCAACGCTACATCCTTGACTAGCTATATCAACTTGAGGACAAATCGAGACATAAGCATCTCCCTCTTTTTCGATAAAACAGGTTAGCTGTTTGGTTTGTTTCATGTTCTTATCTTATTTTTTATATGCTAACAAAAATCCCCCACATTGCTGTGAGGGATTTTTTGTTAGCTAACTAGTAATCTAGCTAACCGAAAGCAGTTGCAGTTGAGGCGATCAGGAAGGCGGCATACGTGAGTATGTAACCAATCGTGAAGTGAGCCAAGCCAACCAAACGAGCTTGAACGATGGAGAGAGCCACAGGCTTATCTTTCCACTGAACCAAGCTTGCAAGAGGAGTGCGTTGGTGCGCCCATACAAGGGTTTCGATCAATTCTTGCCAGTAACCACGCCAAGAGATCAAGAACATAAATCCAGTTGCCCAAACTAGGTGTCCGAATAAGAACATCCAAGCCCAAACAGAGATATTGTTCATGCCATATGGGTTGTAGCCATTGATCAACTGCGCGGAGTTGAGCCATAGGTAGTCACGGAGCCAGCCCATGATCGTGACAGAGGATTCGTTGAACTGAGCAACGTTACCTTGCCATACACCGAGGTGCTTCCAATGCCAGTAGAAGGTGACCCAACCAATGGTGTTCAACATCCAGAACATGGCGAGGTAGAAGGAATCCCATGCTGAGATATCACAAGTACCGCCACGACCAGGACCGTCGCAAGGGAAGCTATAGCCAAAGTCTTTTTTGTCAGGCATCAGCTTAGAACCACGTGCATCCAGTGCACCCTTGACCAAAATCAAGGTGGTGGTGTGTAGTCCTAGAGCGATCGCATGGTGAACCAAGAAGTCGCCAGGTCCAATGGTGAGGAACAAGGAGTTGGTATCGGAGTTGATACCAGCCAGCCAACCAGGTAAGTAAGCAGCACCTGCATTAGCAGGGATGCTACCAGCGTTAGAAAGCAGAACATCGAAACCGTAGAGAGCCTTACCTTGAGCCGCTTGAATAAATTGAGCGAATACAGGTTCAATCAAGATTTGCTTTTCAGGAGTAGCAAACGCTTGCATTACGTCGTTGTGAACGTAAATACCAAGGGTGTGGAAACCTAAGAAAAGGGATACCCAGCTAAGGTGAGAGATGATTGCTTCTTTATGCTCAAGCATACGGGCAAGCACATTATCCTTGTTGGATTCGGGATCGTAGTCACGAACGAAGAAGATCGCACCGTGAGCAAATGCACCGACCATCAAGAAACCAGCAATATATTGGTGATGAGTATATAGAGCAGCCTGTGTGGTGAAGTCCTTAGCGATGAACGCATAGGAAGGCATCGAGTACATATGCTGTGCTACCAAGGAGGTGATGACACCGAGGGAAGCAAGAGCAAGACCGAGTTGGAAATGCAAAGAGTTGTTGATGGTGTCATACAAGCCCTTGTGTCCAGCGCCCAATGCACCACCAAAGGGAGTGCCTTTAGGAGGATTGTGAGCATTCAAGATTTCTTTGATGCTGTGACCGATACCAAAATTGGTGCGGTACATATGTCCAGCAATGATGAACAACACTGCGATCGCCAAGTGGTGATGCGCGATGTCAGTCATCCAAAGAGACTCGGTTTGAGGATGGAAACCACCAAGGAAGGTCAGGATCGCTGTACCAGCGCCTTCGGAAGTTCCGAAGATATGCCCTGCGGTATCAGGATTCTGAGCATATACGCCCCAGTTACCAGTAAAGAAAGGCGCAAGCCCTGCTGGGTGAGGAGGAAGACTCAAGAAGTTGTCCCAACCCACATGGATGCCGCGAGATTCAGGAATCGCAACGTGAACCATGTGCCCAGTCCAAGCCAAAGAGCTAGCTCCGAACAAACCAGCCAAATGGTGGTTTAGGCGAGATTCAGCATTCTTGAACCAAGAAAGGCTAGGACGGAAGCTAGGCTGAAGATGCAACCAACCTGCAAATAGCATTACGGCGGCGAATACTAGCATCCAGATTGCGCCAGTAAACAGTTCCGTGTTGGTACGCATACCGATGGTGTACCACCAGTGGTAAACACCCGAATAAGCGACGTTAACAGGGCCAGCAGCTTCAGTTTGTGTGAATGCTTCAACTGCGGCCTTACCGAAGTGAGGATCCCAAATCGCATGGGCGATCGGACGTGTGGTGAGAGGATTCTTAATCCATTGCTCGAAGTTACCCTGCCACGCTACGTGAAACAGGTTGCCAGATGTCCACAGGAAGATGATTGCCAA
>JBBQRB010000125.1:0-9957 GCA_038215315.1 Pseudanabaenales cyanobacterium | reverse complement strand
CCAACCATCGCAAAACCAATAGAAAATGGGGCAAGTTCAGTTTTGCCACCCGTTACTATTCACATTTCCTTTGAGATGTTGCTCGCGGCAGTAGAAACATTATCCAAGGAGCAGAAATGGCAGCTATATCAAACCCTCGGCACAGAACTAGCTCCTCAATCAGCAGAAGCAAAAGCGATCGCCCGTCTACAAGATGAAGACGATCCCAGTCAATGGATTACGGTTATAGAAGCCGATGAAGAAATTGATGTAGAGTCCAATCTAGCCTTTTTAAAGGAGCGCGGTTATGCGATCGCAATACCTGTTAAAAACTAACCAACAGTTTCTACAGCAAGATTTACCAATTGCTCTAAAACAAGATTTTGAAGCCATCTGTAACACCGCTTTGACTCAAGATGCCTATGGATGTTTTGATTTGCCTAATCACCAACTAAAAGGAGAGCTAGCTCACTGCCGTGCGATTGAAATTGACTACAACGCTATTAGCTATCGCCTAGTTTATCGAGTCTACGAGTCACCATCGCCTAAGCGCGTTCAAATCATCAGTTTTGCTGAACACGACCTTACGTATCAAATAGCTAAAGAAAGAAAATAATTTGTGAACTTAATAAATATGACGCAGTAAAAAGTCACTCTAAACTGTTTAGCCCACTAACTGCACCATTGAGCCTTCTTCGCTCTTTGATACTTCAATTAAAGTATTAAAAGCTTCCTTCATTTGTGGCATATGCGTAATTACGAGAATGCATTCAAAATCTGGCGCGATCGCATTGATGGCACTGACAAGGCGATCGCAACCTAATTGATCTTGACTACCAAAGCCTTCATCGATAATCAGGGTTTGTAGGGTGCTGCCTTTACGCTGAGCAAGGACACGGGAAAGGGCTAGGCGCACTGCAAAATTAATACGGAAAGATTCACCACCTGAATAGGTTTCATAAGGTCTAGTGCCTCTCGTATCCGCGATTTCAATATCGAGTGTTTCGATGATGCGATTACTTTTTTTGCCAGATTTTTGAGTGATGAATCGCACGTTTAATTGGCGATCGCTAAGTTGCGCCAAAATTTGATTTGCTTCTACTTCGATTTGCGGTAGGACATTCTCAAGCATCAGGGCTTGAATACCATTTTTACCAAAGGCTTGATGGAGTTCGGTATGAATACGATGGCGATGTTGTAACTGTTCAATTTGAGTTAGAGTTTCTTGTGATTGTTGGTAGCTTTGGATGTGCTGTTGCTGTGCTTGCTGAAGACTACCAATTTGAGCGAATAAACTATCCATTTGCGATCGCCCATTTTGTAGATTTTGTCGCAAAGAATTAATTTCTTGACCATGATCTCCATCTAAAGCTTGAATTTGAACTTGCAATTCTGCTATTTGGATGGTCAGCGATTGCAATTCTTGCTGATTTGTGACGACACTTTTTTGTAAATGCTGCACCTGTTGACTAAGTTCGGGATGTTCTTTGTCAGCGCGTAATAGTTCTTGATAGCTCAGTAGACATGGAGTTAGCTCTTGTTTTTGGGTGCGGAGTTGTTGATGGCGATCGGGGTCATAGGCAAGTTGGGTAAGGGCGCGATCGCATTGTTCGAGTTCATGCTGTACTTCTAAATCGATCAGATTTTTGGTGAGACGATCTTGCAATTGATTGAGTTTTGTTTGGAGATCAGGAATTTTTTGTGACAAATTATCAGCTTGACGTTGGGCATTTTTTAGTTCAGATTTCTTGATTTCTGCCCAGCGCCAGCGTTCGACATCGCCACGGGCGAGTGCATGATTTTTTTCATCGTAGGCGAATTTATGAATGTTTCTATCGATTAGTTCCATTTCTTCCCATGCTTCACGCATATAGTTTTGAGTTTGCAGGCGATCGCGTAGTTCGGCAATTTCAGCATCGATTAAAATTAGGCGTTGTTCTGCTTCTGCGATCGCCTTTAGTCGCTCTTTTAAAGTCCCTTTTCGCTGAACTAGATCATTGAGAGGAGCCAGTTCTTTCATCAAACTGCGGTATTCTTCACGCAAAACTTCAATTTCGCAATTTGAGGCAGCCTGTTGTTCTTTTACGACCCAAATGTCTGCTTGTAAATCACGAGATTCTTGTTTGTGCTTTTTTTGGACTAGTTGCCAATGGGCTTGATCAAGGGGGCGATCGCACAGGGGACAAGGCGCATTTGGCACGGTTAGCTGACGCATTTTTGCTTCTAGTTTATTAAAAGCCGCTTCACTATCAGCTAGTCGAGATTTCAATCTTTCTAAAAAGTCTCGCCGTTCCAGTCCCTTCTCATGGACACGCTGTTGATAAATCTGTTTTTTTTGTAATGATTGAATCTGGCGATCTAGTTCTTGGGCTTTAATTTTTAATTGATCATGTTTTTTGACCTGTAGATATAACTGTTCTCTTTTAGTAATTAATTCTTCCAATTTTGCCGTAAGTCGCGTTTGTTCGCGCTCTAACTGATGTTTGAGAACTTGATGACGATGGACTAGCGGCGTGGACTGAGCATGGAGACGATCAAACTCCTGTAATACTGCCCTTGCTTTATTTAATTCGGCGATCGCAATTTCAATTTCTGTACTGCGTTTAAGAATTACTTGCAAATCTTGCTGCTGCTGCAATAGCCCCTCTAGCTGAGCTTGGTAATGTCTAAGCTGACCTTGAAGCTCACTCTGAAGGCTAGCAAGTTTATGGCTAAAGCTATTTTTGCGTTCCTGTAATTGCTGATATTTTTGAAATTTATGCTCTAGTTCTGACTCTTGACTAGAAAGAATCTGATAGCGCTCATAGTCTCGCAAAATCACGGCTCTTTGGGCTAGGCATTTCTCTAAATGTTGTAATTGATGTCGTTGGCTAGCAAGTTGTCGCGATGATTGGGCAATATTATTTGTGAGCTGAGCTTGCTGTTGCTGTTGCCAAGCTATTTGCTGGTTCAGACTTTGATATTGTTTTTGCCGATCTTCAATGAATTGCAGTCGGGCGCGATCGCGACTTTCCTGCGATCGCAATTCAGCTAATTGCGATTGCAGCACTTCCAACTGAGGAGCGATCTGTTCGCCTTCGACAATCTGAGTTTGTAATCGCACCAAAAGATTTTCCAAGACGGTTAATTCTGCTTTGCTATTGCGCGCAATATCCTTAGCTTTCTCTGATAGATCGTCATATTGCGACAGAGCCAGCATATCGGCAAGAATTTGCTTGCGATCGCTAGGACGTTTGAGCATAAATTCATCAGCGCGACCTTGGCGAAGATATGCCGAATTGATAAACGTCTCGTAATCCATTTTTAAATGGGAAATGATCGTTTGCTGGGTAGCACGAACTTTGCGCTCGGTTAAAGACTTGAACTTGTTTTCACTCTGGACTTGAAACTCTAAAGAAGTTGAACTATTGCGCGATCGCGTTCTGATGACACGATAGACCTCACCACCTGCAATAAAGGTAAAGTCTACTTGAGCTTCTCTCGCGCCAACATGAATCACATCATCTTCACTACTTACTCGGCTAGCCCCCCAAATTGCCCAAGAAATCGCCTCTAGCAAAGAAGATTTACCTGCTCCATTTGCACCACAAATGCAAGCAACATGAAGCCCACTAAAATCTAAGGCTAATTGTTGATAGCTCAAGAAATTTTTTAAGCGTAATTTCTGAGGGATCATTTAACTTTTTGATTGATATGTAATAACTATTCCAATTCAGTTATACTAACTACTATCAAATTATCATAATAATGTATACGCTGTCTTGAAAAACGCGAATAGCAACAATATAGCCCTTTCGTTGTTGAGAAAGTTATGGAAATATGGGAGCAAATTAGTCGCCAAAGAGTGAAATACATCGTTGATAGCTATCAGTTAGCTGGAGAAGACGATGAAGATTTTGATGAGTATTTACAAGATCTTCTACAAGCCTATGCACCGCCACAAATTGAATTAGCACTTGTTGAAGCCTTGATCGCTAGTTGGCAAATTACACCTCTCATCCGTGGAGTCAAGTTTTTAGAGCGATCGCATCAATTTTTAAGAGATTGGGAAAATAAGCCAATTAAGCCCAACGTTTCACCAATGCACTTTCGGCTGATCACAGGGCTAGACCCTACGCCAATATATGGATCTAGTGATAATTCTCAAATATTAAATTCTCGAAATGAAGCATCAACTACTTACTTAAAATCAAATAGAATTAACGCATAAGTTGCTTTGTGTATTTAAAAATATTTAAAACCTAAAACTAGAGCTTGTGGCATCGGCTTACAAATTTCTAGGGGGCTTGCTACTTATAGAACATTGACCCTTCGACAACTCTAGGTATTAATTAAGGCTTCCCTAAATATTTATGTTGAAGTATTTAAGTGTATTTTTGCTGTTCACATCTCTTGGATATCTGGGTAACTACTTCAGGCTACCTTTATTTTTTGGAGTAGATTTTTTATTTGGTAGTATTTTTGGTCTTGCGGCGACTTACCTATACGGGGTGAGAATGGGGGGTGCGGTAACAGCGATCGCGAGTATTCATACTTTTTTTCTTTGGCAACAGCCTTTTGCGGCTATTCTTCTAGTCTTGGAGTCTTTGTGGGTTGGCGTAGGAGTTAACCGTCAACGCAAGCAACAAAAGTCAGCCAGTATGGTTTGGCTAGTGTTGTCATACTGGCTAGCCCTAGGCGCACCATTATGCTTTTTAATTTATACCTTCATCCTAAAATTTGGGATCAGCTCCGCAGTCTTAATTGTCCTCAAGCAAGCAGTTAATGGAATATTTAATGCTCTGATTGCTCATTTGCTAATTGATTACTTGCCTTTACAACGTTGGCTAGGCAAAATCTCAGGTCAAAAAGCTATTAGCCGCGATCGCCCAAAAATCCAGCAAATATTATTTAATCTACTTCTAGCCTTTGTCCTCTTGCCAATTTTAAGTATTGCCTCCCCGACAGGCTATCAATCGCTAAAGTACATTCAAAATGAAATTAGTACTCAGCTTAGTTCTAACTCCACTCAGCTATCAGAAAAAATCAAGGAATGGCACTATCAGCAGTTATTAATCCTTCGCAAACTATCAGCGATCGCCGCAGAAAGTAATTTTCCAGAAGATCTGATGCGATTGCAGTTTGCTACCGAAGCCCTCGGGCAAGTATCACCAGCATTTCTGCATCTATACGTTACCGATGCTCAAGCAAATTTAGTCGCTGCATTTCCCAAAATTACTGATGTGAATAGCATCTTAGATGACGAAGGAAAAAGAAAGGTTTTTGAGGAGGCAAAGGCGACACTTAGCCCCATATTTAGCGATATTCATACCAGTAAAATTGATAAAAGCCAACATATTGATGTCATTGTTCCCATCTTTAAAAACAATCAATTTAATGGAATTGTTGGTGGCTCCCTAGATATTGCTCAATTTAAGAATTTATTAACTAAAATTACAAATATTCGTGATGTGGAAGCACTAATTTTAGGGCGATCGCAACAGGTAATCGCGACTACAGTTCAACGCTTCAAAGTTGGTGATACATGGAGCTTGCGGGAGGATGGAGAAACTCAGAAGTTTGGCGAAACCCAAATACATTGGCTCCCAATTATGCGAGGCTCAGCAATCGTGTCTCGTTGGCGAAAGTCTTTTTACATCCAAAAAACCACTATTGGTGGCGATATACCTTGGGCTGTGGTAGTCAAGCTATCCCCTGTGCGCTTTATCAGTTTTTTAGAAACCCTATATACCTATACTCTGCTCATCGTTTTCGTAATTATTTGCGCGGCAACATGGGTAGCCAGCTTTTTGAGTCGCCGTTTTGTAAAGCCCTTAGCCAAACTCGTTCGCCTTAGTACTAATCTACAAATAAATATTTCCGCATCTTCTGACTTTGAGTGGCAACACACTGAGTTAGAAGAAATCGACACACTCGGCGGTAACTTTCAGGTTATGGCGATCGCTTTACAAGAAAAGTTTCAAGAAATTCAACAAGCTAACCTGAACTTAGAAAAACGTATAAAAGAGCGCAGTGCCGAGTTGCTAAAAAGCGAAGAGCGTTGGCAGTTGGCTGTCCAAGCCAGTGAAAGCGGCATTTGGGACTGGGATATCGAAACAGGCGCAAAGTTTCGCTCTGAGCGTTGGTGGACAATGCTAGGCTTTGAGGCTACCTCAGACACTGATCAAGAAATTGCTTGGGCTGATTTAATCCATCCTGACGATCGCGACTATCATTTGCAACAACTAAATGATTATCTAAGTAAAAAATCTCCTCGGTTCTTCATTGAATCTCGAATGCTTACCAAAGACGGTAATTATCGCTGGATTTTAACTAGAGGGGTGGCGGTCTGGAATCAAGACAACAAAGCAATCCGTTTTGTTGGCACAAATAGCGATGTGACTGATCGAAAGTTAGCCAGAACCGAAATAATTCAAGCAATGGAAAAAGCCCAAGCCGCTAACCGTGCTAAGAGTGAATTTTTGGCAATGATGAGCCATGAGATTCGTACCCCGATGAATGCGGTCATCGGCATGGCGAGCTTGCTACTAGATACAAATCTGGACGAAGAACAGCAAGAATTTGCCGAAATTATCAGAACTAGTGGTGACAACTTACTGACAATTATTAATAGCATTCTAGACTTCTCCAAGATCGAGTCAGGACGCTTTAGCCTTGATGCACAGCCCTTTAATCTCAGAATATGTGTTGAGGAGTCCTTAGATTTATTAGCTTCTTTAGCAAACTCTAAAGAAATTGAATTAGCTTACTGTATCGATTCTGACGTTCCAGAATGGATCGTGAGTGACTCAACTCGCTTGCACCAAGTCCTTATTAATCTCCTGAATAATGCGATCAAATTTACGCCCCAAGGCACTGTTACTCTACAAATATCAGTAATAGAGACATACGTTTTAAAACATGAAGATGGCTTAGGCGAATCCCAGCAGTACAAATTACAATTTAAAGTCAAAGATACGGGAATTGGTATTCCTCGCGATCGCTATGATCGCTTATTTAAACCCTTCAGTCAGGTTGACTCTTCGACTACTCGCCAGTACGGCGGCACTGGATTGGGGCTAGTGATTACCAAACGCTTAACAGAACTAATGGGGGGAGATATCTGGGTCGAGAGTGAGGTGGGAGTCGGTTCTTGTTTTACATTCTCGATTAAAGTATCGCCAGTAACGCAAAAGTCAACTTACGAAGATTTGGATGAAAGTAGTGAAAGCTCGGATAGTCAAATCAAGTCACAGCTATCTGGACGTAAGCTGCTAATCCTTGAAGATAATGAAGTGAGTCGAGAGGGTTTGATCAATCTTGCCGAACATCTCAATATGCAAATTATGCACACTTCTTCAAGTGCTGAGGCGATCGCTTGGTTACAGGAAGGACAAAAATTTGATCTAGCTATTATCGATGCCTACATTCCTTTACCTGACAAAAGTGATTCAGGTGATCATGCTAATCACAGCGATTGGATTCGCCAACAATTTCCTTTACTACCGACGCTTTTCTTGATTTGTTGCAAACGTCATGATAACCAAAATTTGGTGAATGACTATCTGACCAGTTACGTTTATCGACCTGCTAAGCGATCGCAAATCTATGCAGAGCTAGTTAAATTACTGAATAATATTGCGAATATCAATAAGCTAAATTCAAAAATTTCCCTAGATTTTGACAACGAATTTGCCGACAAATTTCCCCTTTCAATCATGCTAGCGGAAGATAATATTGTTAACCAAGTAGTTGCTGTCCGCTTTCTTAATCGTCTTGGCTATCGCGTTGATATCGCTCAACATGGCGGTGAAGTGATTGATTTAATGTATCAAAAAGATTACGACATAATCTTAATGGATATACATATGCCCGTAATGGATGGAGTTGCCACCACCCAAAAGATCCTGAAAGACTTTGAGACACATCCTTGGGTGATTGCTTTGACTGCCAATGCCTTACATGGCGATCGCGAGTCCTATTTGGGCGCAGGTATGAAGGACTATCTTAGTAAGCCTATTCAAATAAAAGAGTTAACTAGAGCTTTGAAAGATGCTTACAGCGCTTTGCACTGTTATAAAACTCAAAGAGATCTTTGAGAGTGCCGCGAAGCGGCACTCTCAAAAATCTCTCCGTACCCTTTAAAGCCTCAATAGGCTATATCACTACTTAAAAAGTTAAACCGATTAGTTGATGTCGCAAGCTGACTGCGACATCAACTAATCGGTTCTTGCTCAAGTATGCTTGGCGATCGCAATGCTTCTACGTTGTAAACCATTGTTTTGAGGTTTGATAGACAAAGGAGTAAGACGTAATGCGATCGGCTTGTTAATATGCTGTGGCTCACATGGTAAACCAGGGGCGTAGGACTCTAGCACTTGACCACTGCGGGTGCACATTAATAATAAATAGTCACATTTTTCGCATTGAGTTTTGACTTGCGCAAGATAGGCGAGGTGGTGGCGTTCGGCGATCACCCCACAATTTGGGCAATGTACAGATTCGATCATGATGAATTTTCCCTATATAAGTATGTTTTTAAAACTGGTTTAAATATTTAGAAATTAAAAATTATTGAAATAAAACAAGAGATTCAAGGTCAGTGCACTCTATTGCTCGATTATTGAGGCAAAGCTCAATATTTGTGAGGAAATCAATACAAACAAGAATTAATTTACTTGGATACTGAAAACTTAGCAGGTTCTACCAAAAAGATTTCTAAAGAAATATATATAAAATTTAAGATTAATTTTTATTTTTAGTGGTAGATAAGTGTGTGTGCTGAGAGCTTTATAACTTGAGTTAACTATGTGACGATTATACGCGTAAAATTTGGGGATCATTGCTAGAAGGGCGATCCCCGTCTTACAATTCATTCAGCGATCGCTAGAATTTGTTTGTATGTAAGGAGTTACAGAATACTTAAAAAATGATTAAAGGTTTTTGTTATACAGAAATCAATAAGATTTTTTGCAAAAATTTATCTGTACTCTTTAAAGTCTCAATAGTCTGTAGTCTTAACCAAGGAAAGCGTTGCGGCGCGATGCGCCGCAACTCGTTTTTTAGTTTTTAAGAAAACTCTGTATATAGAATTAAGATTAGATAAGTAGCTTGGCAGAAGCTCTCAAGATGTATGACGTGCGCGCAGCGTGCGCCACAAATCTTGAGAGCTTTAGTTACGTCTCGTTACTTTTAAATTTTTCATCAACATTTCTTCAAAATTTTTAATTCATGAACGCCCTAGAGTTTTTTCAAAGAAGTGCAGGTACATGGCGATCGCAACGCACCACCCATCATTTAGCCTTTCGCCGTGCCGAAAAAGGTGGGTCAGAAATTATAGTCAATCCCCTTGATGCTAACGATCCCAAAGTGATCGAGATCTGTCAGATGCATGAAATTGAGCCAACCACTGCGATCGGCGGAGCCTATGTAAAATGGGACGGCACAATGGCTTGGGATAAGGAAGATGATGAAAACCACTCAGGGGAAACCGTATTTGCCCTTGTGCCAGATGACGAAACAGGTCGTAAAGGCAAGCTACTGCGCGAACGTGGCTATGCGGAGATAATGCCTGTAATTGGACGCTATGAGATTGACAACGAAGAGGCTCTGGTTCTGATTACGGAATATCCTTCGATGAGTTCCTATGAGCGTTTTTGGTTTCCGACCCCAAATGTGCGTATGAGAGCTAGCACTGTGAAACGCTTTGGCGGCTTTAGTACGGCGACTTTTTGTACTGAAGAGTTGATCAATGCTGAAGATGTTGCTGAGGTAAATGTTGACAACCAACCATCTGCAAACCAAAGTCCAAAGCAACCTGCGATCGCCTCAGTATTTGGCTGGTAAGTAGATACTCCTTTCCCAGTGAAGAATTAGTGGTGGGGGGGGGGGCGCCGCCCCACAAAAAAAATTGTTTTATTTTGATTTTTTGTTTTTGTTGGTGGTTTTTTTTGTGGGTGGTGGGGTGTTTTATAAAAAAATAAAATATTTTATTAAATA
>JBBQRB010000124.1:0-10276 GCA_038215315.1 Pseudanabaenales cyanobacterium | reverse complement strand
ACAACCAATTAATCCCGATTCTCGCAGAAGTTGCAAAGGCTTAGCAGGAGTTTCTTGTCGCAATTTTTCATAATAAAAATCGATCGCCGCTTTCATAATTTCAGACGTACCTTGATTAGTGCGCTGACGAATGTAGTTGAGTTTTGTAGCGCGATCGCTGTCGAGGCGAGCATTAACTCTCATAATTTTGATTTGTCATAACTCTGTATGACAGTATAGATCAAATTTATTAAAGTTAGAAGATATCAAGTGATCGCATGATATGGCGATCGCGAATCTATATCGTTATTGAGTCTCCCTTGTGAGAGGCTCTCTTGCTATATAGTCTGGATATCTTTATTGATAACGCGATGACCATGCACTTACCTTACTCACAATTACCGATCGCTAATATCTCTCTAGCTGCATTTATCGCCGATGATGCTGTGGTAATTGGCGATGTACATCTCGCAGAGCAGGTAAATATTTGGTACAAGGCAGTGATTCGGGCTGATGTCAATCGTATGGAAATAGGCTTTTGCACAAATATTCAAGATGGCGCGATTTTACATGGTGATCCCGATCAGCCCCTATTAATAGGCGAATACGTGACAATCGGGCATCGGGCGGTGATCCATTGTGCTGAAATTGGACGTGGATGTTTGATTGGTATGGGTGCGATCATTATGGAAGGCGTAAGAATTGGGGCGGGGAGTGTTGTCGGTGCGGGAGCAGTGGTGACTAAGGATGTGCCTGAGGGAGTGGTGGTGGCGGGTGTGCCTGCTAAGGTGCTGCGGGAGCTATCACCAGAACAGCAACAAGAGGCGATCGCCCATGCCCAAAATTACTACCAACTCGCTTTGCTACATCTTTAGATAAACAAAAGAAGTGTGGCGCTCGGCGCGACACATCATTTGTTTATATAAAGATGTAGAAAAGCGAGTTTATAGTAATTTTGGGCCTGGGCGAACGTCTCTTGTTTGTGTTCTGGTGTTAGAGCCCGCACCCCCCAACATTATTTTTTACAAAACCCCTTCCCTTTATAATAATCGTAAAAAAAACCAAATTTTTCGGTGGGGGGCGCGGCCCCCCCCAACGCTAATTATTGGAAAGGGAGTAACAAGACTGGCGACAGCTAGCTAGCTATACTGTTGCCAGTTCAGGTTCTTCTAGCTTGGTTAGTCTTTCTGTCAGCAACTCCTCTAGGGTGACAAGGGCTTTGGAGAAGCCCTTGATACCTTCATCGAGTTTGTCTGAAGCCATGCGATCGCTAGCGTGCATTGCTTGGAAGGTAGCTTTATCCATCTCAATTTTGGCAATATCAGATTGAGCGGCAACTTCAGGATTTAGTTTACGCACTAGTTCTCCTTTTGTCTGATGTAACTCATCAAGTAGTGCTGGCGAAATCGTTAATAAATCGCAACCCGCTAACTCTACGATTTCGCCCATACTCCGAAAGCTGGCTCCCATAATTTCAGTTTTATAGCCAAACTTTTTATAGTAGTTATAAATTTTGGCTACTGAGAGAACCCCAGGATCTTCATTGGCAGGATAGCTATCACGTCCTGAGTCTTTCTTATGCCAGTCAAGGATTCTACCGACAAAGGGAGAGATTAGCTTTACTCCTGCTTCTGCACAAGCGATCGCCTGATGGATTCCAAATAGAAGCGTCAAATTACAATGAATGCCTTCCTTTTCTAGTTCCTCAGCAGCCTTAATTCCTTCCCAAGTCGCCGCAATTTTGATCAAAATGCGATCGCGGGAAATGCCATGAGCTTCGTATTCAGAAATTAGGTAATGAGCTTTCTCTAGAGTTGCTGCCGTATCGTAGGACAGGCGGGCATCAACCTCTGTCGAAACCCTTCCTGGAATAATTTTCAAAATTCTCATGCCAAAGGAGATGGCGAGACGGTCAAAAGCGAGAGAGGCAACTTGAGCCGCAGGCGTTTCTTTTCCTAAGTCCGCTCTTGCTGCTAACAGTGTTTCATCAACAATTTCTTGATATTGGGACATCTGCGCTGCCGCCGTAATCAGCGATGGGTTGGTGGTGGCATCTTGCGGCTTCACCTGTTCGATCGCATGAATGTCGCCAGTATCCGCAACTACAACGGTCATTTCTCGTAATTGATCTAGAAAGCTTTTCGGCAAATCATTAGGCATAGTAATGTCCTCCATAGCACCAGCGATCGCTGGCTAGGTTTGCACGCTCATTTTAGCCTTTACTGTTGAGAAACTTGTTCAGACTTTATAGTAATTACAAGATTACAGTTACTTTCTATTAAGCGCTTTGCGCTGTTATAAAACCCAGAGAAATTTTAAAAGTGCCGCGAAGCGGCACTTTTAAAATTTCTCTGTACAATATGCGCAAACCCGAATCAGCTTATTTCGGGTTTACGCCTACTTACTTCGTCATTGCGATCGCTTTGTAGCTTTAAATTTTAAATCTGAAAAAGTTGCTATAATTAAAAATTGTGATTATTCCAAGAGTTTAGATCTTGATAGAACGCTATACATTACCCGAAATGGGTCGGTTATGGACAGATCGACATAAGTACCAAACTTGGTTACAGGTCGAAGTGGCTGTATGTGAAGCACAGGCAGAATTAGGCTACATTCCTGCTGAGGCTGTCGCAGAAATAAAGGCTAAGGCAAACTTTGACACCGATCGTGTCAATGAAATTGAGCTAACCGTCAAACACGACATGATCGCGTTTTTGACTAATGTGAATGAATATGTCGGCGATGCAGGGCGATATATTCACCTCGGTTTGACTAGCTCAGATGTCTTAGATACAGCCCTTGCTGTGCAGTTAGTCGATAGCTTAGAGATTATCCAAGCTCAGTTAGAAGAAGCAATTCAGGCTATCCGTTACCAAGCCCAGCAACACCGCTACACCATTATGTCTGGACGTACTCATGGCATCCATGCCGAGCCGATTACGTTTGGATTTAAATTGGCTGGTTGGTTAGCCGAAATGTTGCGCCACCGCGATCGCTTGTTAAGTTTGAGTAAAAATATTGCCGTTGGTAAGATTTCGGGAGCAGTTGGAACCTATGCCAATGTTGATCCTCGTATTGAGGCGATCGCTTGTCAAAAACTAGGGCTGCAACCAGATTGTGCTTCGACACAGGTGATTTCGCGCGATCGCCATGCGGAATATTCGCAAGTGCTAGCACTCATCGGTGCATCTATCGAGCGCTTTGCTGTGGAAATTCGTAACCTTCAACGTACAGATGTATTGGAAGTTGAGGAACATTTCACCAAGGGACAGAAAGGCTCATCGGCAATGCCTCACAAGCGTAACCCTATTCGCTCAGAGCGCTTGACAGGGATGGCAAGACTGCTGCGTGGCTATGCTACAACTGCTCTAGAAAATGTAGCGCTATGGCATGAACGCGATATTTCTCATAGTGCGGCGGAACGGGTTTTGTTGCCAGATAGCTGTATCCTCACCCATTTTATGCTGGTAGAAATTACAGATTTAGTCAAAAATCTGCTGGTGCATACGCATAACATGGAGCGCAATCTCTATTGCTATGGCGGCGTAGTCTTTAGTCAGCAAGTGCTATTGACTTTGGTTGCTAAGGGTTTAAGTCGAGAGGATAGCTATGAGATCGTTCAGCAAGCGGCTCATCTAGCTTGGAATAAATCTGAAGGTGATTTTCGCAAGCTAATTAGTGAAAATGAAACCGTGAGAGAAAAGTTGACCCAAGATGAGTTAGCAGCCTGTTTTGATCCCAATAAACATCTCAGAAATCTCGATCAGATCTATCAAAGATTGGGCATTTAGAAATATGTTGCCAACGAGAATCGCAGCATATTCTAAAGAGACTTTTGCAAAGTTGCTTCGCAACTTTGCAAAAGTCTCTTTAGTTTTTAAAAGAGTGGGTGGCACTTTAGGGTGATGCAGGTGCGTAGATATTTAACTTCCCTTGGTCTACTTTTAGCGATCGCCACATCAATCTTTGGATGGGGCTTTGGATGTTCATGGCTCGCTAGCGATCGCAGCAGCCTGACCCAGATTAGAATTGGCACTTTTAATCTAAAAAACTTTGATGGTTTAAATGCTGCCAAATTAGAGTCAGTGAGCCAAATAATTGATCGTAATTTTGATGTAATTGGCTTACAAGAAATAAGTTCTACTGGGGCAGAAAAACTCAAAGAAAAGTTAAATCAATCTCAAAAATGGGAATTTATTCTCGGCTCAACAGGGAACCGTCAGCGAGTTGCGCTATTTTATCGTCAGAACATATTTGTCGCCCAGAAAATAACCGAGTGGTCGCCTGTAAATATTACGGGGACTTTGCGATCGCCCCTTGTAAATTACCTTAAGGTGATTGATCCCGACAATCAGGGATTTGATTTTACCTTGGTTGTAGTCCATCAAAAGGGAGGTGGTGGCAAAGAAGCGGATCGCTTACGTCAAGACCAAAGCCAGAAGATGCGCCAAGAAGTTGATAAGTATCAAAAGAGTTCACAGTCCGATCCAGACTTGATTTTATTAGGCGACTTTAATAGTCCCACATGGTCAAATCAAAATCGTGGGTTACGGGATGCGCCACTTACTTTTTTGACCAAGGATATAGAAACTAGTCAGCAAGAAAACTGCTTGAAAAAACGCGGTCAGCCCAAGTTTGCCGATGGACGCTTGCGATTTTCTAATCGTGGGACTGGCTGCGTGATTGATCACATTGCCATCTCCAAAGCGCCTTTAGGCGCAGAAGAGGAGTATATTTCTGCATCAATCCAAATTCTCGATCCGCAAAAAGATCTTGGCTTCGATAGCGATCGCCGCTATTTCTCGGAAGTATCCGATCATTTACCTGTGCGAGCAATTTTTCGGACTAAATGACTCTCAGCATACGAGTGGTGGCGCTCCTGCACCGCCACTCACAGGGTTTGGCAAACTCGATATTTTGTTACACTGACAAGAAGTAACCATCAAGAAGTAATCACCAAGACGAGTCAACATGAAAACCAGCCTGCTCCAGACTAAAGAGCTATCAAGCTTAGAGTACGAACCTGTTAGCGATCGCTTTGATGAAACATGGGAAGCACCATTATCGATCCTATTGGGCTTAGGTCGTGCCGCAGGAGCGGATTTTGTGGAATTTTTTCTAGAGCGCGATCGCTATATTAGTTGCCTTGCTGAAGATGACGCGATTACCAGTATTTCGCCACGCTTATCGACTGGAGCAGGGATTCGGGCTTTCAAAGGTAAGGCTGATTGCTATGTCAGCACCAATGACCTCAGCTTCTTGGGCTTAAAGTCAGCCCTCGAACGTGCGCTCTCAATACTAGGGCTGCAACTGCCTTCTCAAAATTCGTTCATTCCTTCCATTCAACTAGAGCTATTTCGTGACTATGCCACTAGAAAAGGTAAGGATAACTGGATTGCTCAATGTAGCCCCATGCAAGAAATGGGTGAGATTCTCCTTGGAGTCAATCAGCTAATTACTAAAAAAGGTACTCATATCCAGTCAAGACGATCTGGCTATTTTCGTGATTGGCAAGAGATTCTCGTGGCAGCAAGTGACGGCACATTTGCTAGAGACATTCGCCTCACTCAGTCCATTGGTTCTAACTTGCTCTGTGCTGATGGCTCTAACCGCTCTTCGATCAACAAACGTGTCGGCGGCACTAGTGATCCCAGCTATCTCCGCAACTGGGACTATGAACCTGTCATTGATGAAATCGTGGAAGGCGCAGAAAAAATGCTCTACGCCGACTATGTAGAATCTGGTTCCTATCCTGTGATTATGGCAAATCAATTTGGCGGCGTGATCTTCCATGAAGCCTGTGGACATTTGCTAGAAACCACAGGCATTGAAGCTAAAACTACACCCTTTGCCGAAATGAAAGGTCAAAAGATTGCCCATGAAAATTTAACTGCGTGGGATGAGGGACGCTCCGAGGAAGCATTTGGCACGATCGATATGGATGATGAAGGAATGCCGACTCAGCGCACTCTATTGATTGAAAATGGCATTCTCAAAAACTTTATTAGCGATCGCGCTGGTGAAATGCGGACAGGGCATCCACGCACAGGTAGTGGTCGCCGCCAGAGCTATGCCTACGCTGCCGCCAGTCGGATGCGAAATACCTATATTGGTGCTGGAGAGTTTAGCTTAGATCAGCTATTTGCCTCTGTCGATAAGGGGATTTACTGCAAGAAAATGGGCGGTGGCAGTGTATTACCGACTGGTCAGTTTAATTTTGCGGTTGATGAAGCCTACCTAATCGAAAATGGCAAAATCACTAAGCCCCTCAAAGGGGCCACCTTGATTGGCGATGCTAAGGAAATTATGCAGCAAATCTCGATGAGTTCCCGCGATCTTGAGCTTGCGGCTGGTTTTTGTGGCTCCGTAAGTGGCAGTGTCTATGTCACGGTTGGACAGCCCCATATTAAGGTTGAGGCAATTACTGTAGGTGGTCGTTAATCGCTTCTTAGACTATACTTTTGGGAAGTAAACCCGACTATATAGTTGTCGCCAGTCTTATTAGGACATAAAACCCAAAAGAGGGTGGCGGCGCGGTGCGCCGCCGCCCTCTTTTGGGTTTTGATTTGTCTTGATACAAGTGGCGACAGCTATATAATGTAATCTACTGATTTAGAGATTAAAAATTGCGTACTCTTAGTCTTTGTGTTAAGTAGATAGGTGTAATAAAGATCAAAACCCAAAAAGCTGTGGCGCACGCGCAGCGTGTGCCACAGCTTTTTGGGTTTTAAGTATTCGTTGATTAGAATTTTTAGCTAGGTGATCGAGTCGTGCAATTAAATGTGATCGATTTTCCTCAATCAACGATTCTTGTGGTCGATGATGATCCACAAACTCGTCAAGAGCTAAGGTTAGCTCTGACTGATCATGGGTATGAGGTCAAAACTGCGAAAGATGGTAACGAAGCATTACTTTCTGCCAAGAGACATTTACCTGATCTGATATTACTCAATGTCTCCATGCCAGAAATGGGAGGCTATGAGTTTTGCCGAATTCTTAAGGCGGACACATCTACAGAACAGATTCCGATCATCTTTATTAGCAACAATGATGATGTTGATGATGATGAGGCGAAGGTGAAAGCCTTTGAAAGTGGTGGAGCCGACTACATTACTAAGCCATTGCACATTGCTGAAGTTTTAGCTCGATTGCACTTGCATCTATCTTTGCATCATTTGCAAATGCACCTAACCGATAAGAACAGTGAGCTTTCTCAAGCTGTCTTTGATCGAGTTGGGATACTTAAGGATTTACAGCGTACTAACCTACTGCTTCATGCTCAAAAGGAAGCCGCGATTGATGGGATTTTTGCAGTTGACGAACAGGGAAGAATCGCTAGCTATAATCGACGCTTTTGTGAGATGTGGAACATACCTTACGGCTTGTTTTTGGGTGGCGATCTTAGTTATCAAACTCCCAATGGTGTGCCCCTTGGCTCGTACTTGATTAAGTCCGACTTGCCTGATGTCCTCACTAATTTGTTAGAGACAACCTATGACGATCCTGACGCGATTCGCCATGGTGAAATTGTTTTTGGCGATCGCATTTTTGACTATTACACTAGCCCTGTTAATTCAGAGCAAAATAAATTTTTTGGTTTAATTTGGTGCTTCCGAGATATCACGGCTAAAAAGAATGCTGAAATTCGGCAGACACAACTCTTAGAAGATCTCCGCAAGGCAAAGGAAGAGGCTGAAATTGCCGTAAGTACTAAGGCTGCCTTTTTGGCGATGATGAGCCATGAGATCAGAACCCCAATTAATGGCGTAATTGGGATGACCCAACTTTTAGCTGGCACAAATGTTGACTCAGAGCAAGCAAAGTATGTCAGAACAATTCAAGTTAGCGGCGAAATGTTGCTATCAGTAATTAATGATATTTTAGACTTCTCAAAAATCGAGTCGGGTAAATTGGAGTTAGAGAACTCTCCATTAGATCTAAGAGCAGTAGTGCGCGATATTTATGATGTGCAGTTGCCCAAAGCGAGGGAAAAGAAGCTTAAGTTTGAAGTGAGTATGCAGTCAAATGTTCCGCCTTTTATTGTGGGCGATGTAACTCGACTCAGGCAGATTCTTTTAAATCTGGTATCCAATGCCCTGAAGTTTACGGATACAGGCTCAGTCAAAATTGGGGTGCGCTTGGTGGGAGATCATTCTCCCCGTGATGGTTATCCTTTTCAGTTGCTGTTTTCGGTCACTGATACTGGCATCGGTATCAGCGATGAGCAAATGCAACGACTATTTCAGCCATTTACGCAAGCGTCAGCAGCAACATCGCGCAAGTATGGAGGTACTGGATTAGGCTTAGTAATCTGTAGAAACCTTGTAGAAATAATGGGAGGTAGTATTCAGGTTGACAGCAAAGCCAATAGTGGTTCTACTTTCTCTTTTACAATTAGTACAGAGGTCGCTAGAGATACTCCTGTATATACACTACAAGATGCGATCGCCAAGAGTGCTAATGCATCTTCTATCCGTTTGGCAGATCGCTTCCCATTAAGAATATTAATTGCTGAAGATAACCTGATCAATCAGGAATTGGCAATGGCAATGCTGATCAAGATGGGATATCAACCCGATGTGGTAGACAATGGCTTAGCTGCATTGGAAACTCTGCAAGTCAAGCACTATGACTTGTTGCTTCTAGATGTGCAGATGCCAGAGATGAATGGATTAGAAACGGCTAGCTATCTGGTCAATCATTGGCATGAGTTACATACTGGCTATGCCCGTCCGATTATTATTGCCATGACTGCAAGCGCGATGCAGGGCGATCGCGAGATGTGTCTGCAAGCAGGAATGGATGACTACATCAGTAAGCCGATTATGATGGAATCGCTCCAACGTACCATTGAGCAATGGGCTTCGGGAATGCGAAGTGAACGGGCGATCGCTGCCGTTACAGTTCGCGATCTCAAAAAAGAAAAAGACCCATCTGTAATTGATTCTGCTTCGATTAAAAATCTTGAGCAAATTAATCCTAGATTAATTGGACGAATGGTGCATTTATTTACATCTGAAGAAGCGCCAGTTTTGCTTGCCACATTGCGTCAAGCGATCGCCAATAATGATCTGCAAGAAGTTAGTTATACCGCCCATACCCTTAAAGGAAGTTGCAATATCTTAGGTGCTAAAGCTCTTGGCAAACTGTGCTTAGAGGCGGAATTAAAGGGCAAACAAGGCGATCGCGAAGGTCTGCCTGAGCTAATGGTAGAGATTGAAAAACAATATCAAATGGCTTGTGAAGAGCTTGCCAGATTAGGGGGAAAGTTGACCTGATCTTTGCACCAGAGCGCTTTACGCTCAAGTGAAAGATTAGTGGTGCAGCGCGAAGCGCCGCACCACTAATTCTTGGGTTTTAATATCTATTCTTATACTGGGAAGGGAGTAGTTCGGGTTTGAGCGTAAAACGCTGTAAGTATCAGGAACCTTGCGATTGAGTGGCGCTAGAATAAGTAACGCCAACTTGCTAAAAAATTATGCTTTCCATTCAAAATCTCAGCTACCATCCTGCCGCTACACCTGACCCAATTCTTAGTAATATCTCCTTTGAACTTAGCGATCGGCAGTTAGGCTTGATGGTTGGACGTAGCGGTTCGGGCAAAAGTACTTTGTTAGAGATTTTGGCGGGATTTGTGGAATGGACAAATGGCAGTATTTACTGGAAATCTCAAGAGCTAATGCCTGATCATCTGCAACAAATTTGTGGATTAGTGTTTCAGTTTCCTGAGCGCCATTTTTGTGGCAGTACGATTTTAGAAGAACTCAGGTTGGGTCATATAGATCTTGAACACGATCGCATTCAGAGCGCTCTTAGCTCGGTGGGGTTAAGTCATCTCAGTCCCAGTGCATCACCCCAGTCTTTAAGTGGTGGACAGCAGAGGCGTTTGGCGCTAGCCGTGCAGCTAATTCGTCAGCCAAGTCTGCTTCTGCTCGATGAACCAACCGCAGGATTAGACTGGTCAATGCGTAAGCAGATTCTGAATATTTTGCAAGAGCTAAAAAAAGACTGGACTATTTTGGTAGTTACCCATGAGCCTGAAGAACTTAGTGCTATGGCAGATCAAACTTGGGCGATCGCTAATGGCAAGATTGCTTAGTTCACTAGCCTACTCTCTTCCCAGTATAAGAATAAATATTAAAACCCAAGAATTAGCGGTGGGGGGCGGAGCGCCCCCCCCCGAAAAATTAACGGGGGAGGGAGTTGGGGGTAGCAAGACAAAAAAAATTTGTATATTTTTTGTTTGTAAAAGCGGGGAAAAGTGAAAATTTATAGATTTAAACAAAAACTATGTAAC
>JBBQRB010000123.1:0-10285 GCA_038215315.1 Pseudanabaenales cyanobacterium | reverse complement strand
AAATAAGTCTATGAATTTTCTTGATAAGATGACTTACAAGCTTATTTATGTCAATTCATATGATTTTCATGTCAACTTAGCTGCGATTATGCGCTTTTGTAAAACCCAGAGCCCAAAAAGCTTTGGCGCACGCTGCGCGATTGCCAAAGCTTTTTGGGTTCTGGGTGATTTCTCGAAAAGAATATCCCCATGTAGCGCAAGCGTCTCGCTTGCATTGTGGTGACGCAGGCAGGATGCCCGCGCTACAGAATAGGTATTTTGTTTTCTGGAAACCGCCTAAGCTGATTTTCGCGGGCGAAAATCAGCTTAGGCGGTTTAACGAGTTGCGGCGCTTCGCGCCGCAACTCGTTTCTTAGTTTTGTGTCCTAGTACATTTAGCCACAGCTATATCTAGCAAATCTGATTTAGAGTGGCAGCGATTCAATACATACAGTAGATTGAGAACAAACCCACCACTAAATTTTTTGTAAAAGCCCCGCTTCGCGGGGCTTTTACAAAAAATTTGGGTTTAGTTTGATCAGGATTTGCTGTAACTCTAAATAAGATTAAGTTTCGTTAAGTTCATACTGAAATTAATTTAACGATTTTTGGTCAGTCTAGATAAATTTACTAGGCATAAATCATTTCTTAACCTCATTATAAACATAACTTTAACTTCATCTTCTAGGCTTAGTCTCAGTTGTGAGGGTTCACCTTGGAAGTTATATCAGAAGTTACTTTAGAGATAGTTAAGGCGATCGCCACCATAATACTGCTACTTCTGTTGGGAGACTTCTTTTCAACATTTCTGTATCACGTTCCTGAACACGTATTTGGGAAATTCCATACCATCGTCCATCATGGTAAAAACCGCAGCTTTCTGCACTATGCAGTGCTTACGAAAAATCCTTTTGTGCTTCTAGATGGCATTTTAGGTGCAGTCCCCTACTTTGTATTTGCACCTTGGCTGTGGCAGTTCTCAGCAGTGGGTACTATCGTTGGACTTATTTTTGGGGAAATTCATGTTGTGTGGCGACATGTCTCAATCCTTGAGTGGAAGACTCCAGAGCCATTTAAAACATGGTGCGACCTATTATTTATTACTACACCCGAAAGACACTGGTTGCACCATCAAAATGCCTTTGAGTCTTACGGTGACATATTTTCATTCTTTGACTATCCTGCCCAAAAATGGCTAACTTTTTTACGCTTTGTACGTCGTAAGTACAAAAGTTTAAGGCGCTCGAGTCGCACGGTCACTTCTATAGATATTGCTAGTTGAGTCAGGACATAGACCAGCTTAGGATCGCAAATAAAACGCAGATATGACTTGGCGGGTTTCGCCCACCGATTCATATCTGCGTTTTATTTGCATAAGTTATTTTGTTTACGGTATTTGTGTCTAGGTGCGAAGCACTTAAAAATGTCTCTTACCTACACTGAGGG
The DNA here is from genome assembly GCA_038215315.1 of Pseudanabaenales cyanobacterium. Taxonomy (GTDB): domain Bacteria; phylum Cyanobacteriota; class Cyanobacteriia; order Pseudanabaenales; family Pseudanabaenaceae; genus Pseudanabaena. The sequence continues at coordinate 8,860 of JBBQRB010000123.1, read as the reverse complement.
ACTGATAGGAATACGCTTAAGTAGGTGGTACTTACAACCAGACGCTAAAATATGTACTCGCAGATTGTGAATTGTCAAAGGTGCTGAACCGCTCACCCATAGTTGATTGCTGTAGGAAACTTCTCCAGGATCAACTACCGTTACGGTACCGCGTCCAATCACTCGCATTGTATGGTTTGGCTCAAAAATTGCCACAGTATCTTCATCAATACCAATACCAATCTTGTCTGGATGTGCAGCGATCGCGGTCATTAGACGTGCCATCCGATTTCGATTGTGAAAATGCTGATCAACAATAATTTCAGGCAATATACTCAAACCTGTACTCATATTGACCAACTCCTTGTGGGGAGACTCACCACTACTACCACCAGAAATCATGTGGTAGCCCATAGCTGCTGCTCCAGCACTTGTTCCCGCAAGAACTATGCGTTGCTCTTCAATACGCTTGATGATCGTAATTGCAAAAGGCGTGTCCGCAATCAAACCACATAAACGCAACTGGTCGCCGCCAGTCATAAATATGCCTGTGAACTTATCTACCAAAGCCTCCGCATCAGTATAGTCATCGGTAGGACGTTCACGAATGTCTAAGACCTCGACAGCACTTGCCCCAAGCTCTGAAAAAATGTCATGGTAAATTCGCCCGATGATATCTGGCTCTCGCGAAGCACAAGGGATGATCGCGATGCGAGCTTGAGAGCCACCAGAATTTTCCACAAAGGCTTTAAGTATCTTGCGGTCTTGGACTTTATCCTCTCCACCACCGATTACCATTACCGCCGACTTAATAATTTGAGTCATGCCCCTATCTATCGCCACATCTTCTTCTAAGTTCAGCATATTAGCAGATTGGTCAACAAATTTTTTGAGGCGACTGATTAGGTTAATAGTTTGACCCAGTTTTTGTTCTTGCTGACTCGCCAATGGCTTCAATTACCTCCATTGATGCTTATATGGTTAGCAATTTAAAGCTATACCTAATCAAATTGTATAGCTTTTGTGCGGATAACGAATAATATTTCCAGAATCCTCTAACAGTTATGGTTGTCGTGTTTTGCCTTATGCCGAGGCTTTAAGGGGTACAGAAAAATTTTTAAAAGTTCCGCTTCGCGGAACTTTTAAAAATTTTTCTGGGTTTTACTAAAGCGCAAAGTGCTGTATGGCAATAAATTAGTTTCAATCGCTTAGCCAACATTCATGGCTAACTAAGTCGCAAATGCGATCGCGCAATAGATAATTGTTTTCCTCTAGTGCGCGCTCAATTTGACACCACTCGCGATCGCAAAAGAAGGCGCATAGGGTGTGAATCGGCTGACTACGACTTAGACGACCACTTTCAACCAAGTGTCTTACTTCTTCTTGAATAGCACTAATCGAATAATACAGTGACTGCAACATAACCAAACTCTCTATGTAGGTTTTTGTGTGCTTACTAAATATTTGTTTCTATACAACAGCAACTATCTGATTTTGAATAATGTCTGTGTTATGGAATACAGAATATAACTATCTTCCCACGCGGTTAGCGACAATACACAAAGAAATATTTTTACATACACAGCGCTTTGTGATTTCTTAAAATACCAAAACTTAGAAGCTTGTGCTGTCCGATTAGGATCGCAAACGAAATAACTTATGAATTTCAAAACCCAAATATGATTCGGTGGGCTTTGCCCGCCGAATCATATTTGGGTTTTATTCGCGATCCTTAGCGTCTAGCACAGACTTCTAGGCTAAACCTTTTGAACAAAGGTTTTACCTAGAAGCCCCTGCGGACGTAAAAGTAAAACGGCAAACAGTAAAGCAAAGGCAACGGCATCCTTATAAGCCGATTGGTCGGCAGGGACAAACGACTCAGCTACACCTAACAAAACTCCGCCAACAACGGCTCCAGGGATATTGCCTAGACCGCCTAAAACGATTACAGCTAGCCCCTTTAGCCCAAAGCCGATTCCAAAATATGGTCCTGCAATACTGACGCTCGAGCCTACTAGCGTACCTGCTAGTCCTCCTAAAAAACCTGACACAAAAAAGGTTAACAAAATAAAAAAGTCTGTATTTATACCCAAAAGACTAGAAGTAACCCTGTCTTCGGCGATCGCCTTCATTGCTTTACCGAGTTTTGTAAAATTAAGCCCATAGGTAAGAATTGCTAAAATAATGACTGACACTACAAAAATTACAATTTGGACAGTACGGATCGCGATCGGCTTATCTGTTGAGCCAAAGTTAATCGCCATTGGTAAATTGCCATAGATGTTGCTAGGAAAGCTATAGCTTTCTGCACCGACAAGGTATTGAATTGTATTTACAATCACTACGGCAACTCCAAGGCTAGAGACTAGAGTGAGTAGCGGGTCAGCTTGCCGATCGCGAAGTGGTCGAAAGGCGATTCGTTCAATCAAAATACTGACGATACCCGTGAATGTACTACCTACGAAAATAGCTATAAAAAACGGTAGATGTAGTCCTTGTGGTAAAGATAGATTGGCGAGAAGTCCATTAAATCCAAACGCGCCACCGCAGAGGGCGTAGGTAAAATATGCGCCCAGAGTAAATACTGCACCGTGAGCAAAGTTGATGATTCCTAAAATTGAAAATACGATGGTGTAGCCAAGGGCAAAAATAGCGTAAACACTACCTATCGATAAACCATTCAAAAGTTGCTGTAATACTACCGAAAAGTCCATACGAGGGTTTTATGGGTTTTTTAAAAAATTCTATACTTATGCTCACTTTAATGGCGATCGCACCAATAGTCGAATTGCCAAAATCTTCTCCCACAGCGATCGCTACTCTCATCCGTCCTCATCTAAATAAAAAGCCTGAGCTAATTGCTAACTCTGGCAAAGCCAAGTTCATTCAATTGCCCAATACGGGGGCGCAGGATGATGGTTGGAGTTGCGGCCCAAACTCGGCGGCACGATTGCTGAGGTACTACGGTCACAAAGTTGATTATTCAATAGTCAGGGCGGCAACTGATAAGAAGCTATTTTTACCGCAAAAGCTGCGTAATCCCCTGACAAATCAATGGATTGAAGTGCGAACTGGCACGCCTCCAAAGACTTTGCAACAGGTAATGCAACGATGGGAAGGCGATCTCGTTAAGCAATCACCAAGAACTAGTCTTAATAAACTAATTAGCCTAGTGCAGTCTGGAAAACCTGCGATCGCTTTGGTAAGAGTTGGCGGGTTGACAATCCCTTATGTCGGGGCAATTCCTTATTTGCATTGGATTGCTGTGACGGGTGTTGACGTTCAGCGTCAGCAGATCTATTACACCGATACCAATAGCCAAAGTTATTCTTTGTCTTATCAAGATTTTCAAAATCAATGGAATCTAGGTTTAGATCAGGATGTGAGTATGGCGATCGCCAATATTTTGAAAAATAATGGTGTCGAAGCTAGAACAATTGTCTGGGTAGATCGCAAAATAAATAAAAACCAAATATGATGCGGCGGGCTTCGCCCGCCGCATCATATTTGGTTTTTATTAAAGTACCTATGGCTTCGACATCCAAACTTGGCGATAGATTTTGGGCTTTATGGCTCAACTTTTATCTCTAGAAATATTTTTTTCGTTTATTTGTCAAGGTTACTTGCTAAAGTCATTGGTGTGGTGTGATTGGTTCAGACTTATTTTTTCTGGTTTTTGCCTAAATTTATAAACTTACTGCTCATTATTCTTTCTGCTTTGATCAATCCATAAACTTCTATGGCAGAAAAAACCTATAAGCATTATTAAATATGATCAAAATCGCATTTACAAAGATTGCAGTACTAGGACTTTTCCCCTTAGTATGCAGCTTCCAACCTACTTTTGTACCGATGGCTCTGGCTCAAAAAGCTACCTCAAATCCAGTCATCGAGACCCAAATAGCCCAAGCCCGATCAAATGTTCAGTCAGATTCACTTGCTAGCACCTCAATCAAATTGGTGGAGCAGGCTAACGCTCTTAGAGAACAAAATCAGCTAGATCGCGCTCTGACCCTATATCGACAAGCGATCGCCGCTAGTCCAAACTTTGTACCTGCATATTATGGTATGGGCGTAACATTGCGCCAGCAAGGGGATATTCAAGGCGCGATCGCGGCTCATCGAAGAGCGATCGCGATCGATGAAACTTACACTCTGGCTTACTATGGTTTGGGGATTGCGCTCTATCAAAAAGGGGATGCCGATGGCGCAATCAATGCTTACTCACAGTTTATCCAAAAGAGTAAGGCTGACATTAATCTCGCTCCTGCTTACTACAATTTGGGGCTTGTCCACGATCGCCGCAACAATATCGAGGGAGCGATTACGTCATTTCGTAAAGCGATCCAGCTTGATCCTCAATATGCTCTCGCCCACAACGGCTTAGGCACAGCTTTAAGACGACAAGGCAATCGTAAAGAGGCGATCGCTTCCTACCGCAAAGCAATCGAACTTGCGCCCCAATACGCCGTTGCCCATTTTGCCCTCGGCATCTCTTTCTACGAAGAGCGAGACTATGCTAATGCAATCACTGCTTATAAGAAAGTTACTACTTTAGATCCTAATTTCCCCAATGTTTATTACAACCTTGGGCTTGCTTACAACCAGTTGGATGATCGTCAAAATGCGATCGCTACCCTTAAAAAAGCAAGAGAACAAGATCCTCGTAATGCTGATATCTATGCAGCATTAGGTACAGCTTTACTTAGGGAAGGCGACATCTCCGAAGCTGTAAATGCTTTTAGGCGTAGCACTGAAATTAATCCTAGAATTGCTAGTACCTTTAACGGCTTAGGTTTAGCTCTGCGCCGCCAAGGGAATTTTGAGGAAGCGATCGCTTCCTACGAGCGTTCCATCTCTATCAACCCCCGCTATGCTGCCGCATACAACAACCTTGGGCGCGTATTATCTGACCAAAATCGCAATATCGAAGCAATCAATGCTTTCCGTCAAGCCATCTCGCTCGACTCCCGCAATGCAGTTGCCTATGGTAACTTGGGCAACTTATTGCGTTCCCAAGGCAACAGTGATGAAGCGATCGAGGCTTTCTCAAAAACCATCGCGATCGGGAAAGAAGAGCTATGGATTGATTACACCAGTCTTGGACTCGCCTACGCTGATCGTGGTCGCCTTGGCGAAGCCCAAAGTTCTTATTTCAAAGCTCTGTCACTCAATCCTGACTTTGCTAAAGCTCACTTCGGTCTAGGCGCTCTCTATACACTCAAAGGCGAAGTCGGCAATGCCATTCGCTCCTACCAAGAAGCGTTGAAACTTTACGAAGTAACCCGTGATGCCGAATGGATTAAGCGCACTCAGCAAGCCATTCAATCTTTACAAGGGATTACCTAAATAAAAAACGCCGCATCAGCGGCGTTTTTTATTTAGAAACCCATTACCCTAGCGACACTGGTGATGTCTGGAAAAACTCCTTTGTGTAGTCTTTCTTCACCAGCACAGGCGATCGCCGTATCAGGATCTTTGATGCCATTGCCCGTTAATACGCAGACAATTGTTGCACCTGAAGGAATTTGATCGCTCACCTTAAGCAATCCTGCGACTGAGGCAGCACTGGCTGGTTCACAGAAAACTCCCTCTTCTCGCGCCAAGAATTTATAGGCTGAAAGAATCTCTATGTCGGTGACACTATAGAAATCGCCGCCACTCTCTTCTCGGACTTTGAGCGCTTTTTTCCAATTCGCAGGATTACCGATTCTAATTGCCGTAGCGATCGTCTCTGGCTTTTCAAATATATGTCCTGTCACCAATGGCGCAGAACCCGCCGCCTGAAAGCCCATCATCTTCGGTAACTTCTTCGCCTTACCCGAAGCATAATATTGATTAAAGCCCATCCAATACGCCGTAATATTGCCCGCATTACCCATGGGAATGCAGAGCCAATCAGGAGCATCCCCGATCGCTTCAACCAATTCAAAGGCGGCAGTCTTTTGTCCTTCTAAACGGTACGGGTTAACAGAGTTAACCAATGTAATCGGAAACTTATCTGACATCTCGCGCACAATTGCCAAAGCTTGATCAAAATTGCCACTGATCGCAATTACTTCCGCGCCATAAATTAAGGCTTGACCTAGCTTACCCAGAGCAATTTTGCCATCAGGAATCAACACAAATGCTTTCATGCCACCACGTCTAGCATAGGCTGCTGCCGCCGCCGAAGTGTTGCCAGTACTCGCACAGATTACTGCCTCAGAGCCAGCTTCCTTAGCCTTAGAAATCGCCATGGTCATGCCGCGATCTTTAAAACTGCCCGTTGGGTTCAATCCATCGTATTTAAGTAGCACCTTGATATTTCGCCCTAGTCTCTCACTCAAGGCGATCGCAGGAATTAATGGAGTGTTACCTTCATGCAAAGTCACAATCGGCGTTTGGTCTGTCACTGGCAAATAATCTGCATAACGACAGATAAGTCCAGGCCAACCATTAGGAACTGTTGAGGTAGGGTAAAGATCAAGACGAGTATCAATCACGCTTTCTTTGGGGCTATAAAAATTTGTTAATTGTTGTGATATCTAGTTTAGCTCTATAGCAGCTTGAAAATCTAGCCTAAAGACCGACTCTCAGCAATTCTTGCTACAAATTTAGTTGCAGTAATTTGTAACACAAATTGATAAGTAACTGAGCAAAATAAAACCCAGAACCCAATAAAGCTGTGGCGCACGCTGCGCGTGCGCCACAGCTTTATTGGGTTTTAAGGTTTCTTTTGTCTAGCTACTTAGTCGGTGCAAAGCACCGACCGTCAATTCTTTGGCTTGGCAGTTATATAACATGACCCGTGGGCATATATGCTTGGATCAAGTTGCGCTGACTGACTCGATCAGCTTCCACTAGTAGGCGATCGCCTGCCTCTTTAAGAGTTCGCATATCAAAGGTGGGTGGACGAAATTCGGGTGGAGCCTCAGTACTATTAACTAAACGCATAGACAGGCGCTCTAACCCAATTTCATAGACAAACTTCCGCACCTGCTCGTCAAAGAGACTTGATCGCAAAGCGCTGAAGAAATCAATAGAGCGATCAGGATACATATCTACTAATCTTTCGATTTCCCATTGTGGAATCCCATCGGGCGCAAAAATGCCGCTAACAATGCCAATGCGATCGTTGCGATCAGGTTGCCAAAAAAACTTATCCATCCGCCCATCTCTTACCAACGGCGCGTATAAAGTTGAAAAATCATTGCCCGTGACAATGATCGGTATACGCCTAATCGGATTGCTGTCATAGCTTCCTGGCAACTGCACATTAGTGGGATTATCAGCGATGTTCATCAAAGTTGCATTGACCAACTGCGTATTCACGGTGTATTGCGTCGTCGAGTCAACCCTTCCTGCCCCTGCATCGAGATCATTAATCAAGAGCGCGCACATTTTGCCACGCACCTTGACCAATTCTGCCGCTTCACGGTAGCGCATTCTAATCAATCTAGCTGGATCGCCAGCATCAGGACTTTCTAGCTCACCACCAGACATACGGATCGGATCAATCCCTAATTTTTTAAAAGCTAATTCACACTGAAATGACTTGCCCTCACCCTTTCCGCCATGAATTCCCAAGATGAGCGGTACATTGACATTGGGCAATTGCATGAAGTTTTTGGCAAAATGGACAGCAAACTTATCCAAAAAACGCGGTGAAATGTAGTAAGACATACAAAATCAACTATGACAACTATTAGCAATTTACTTCATGCGGTGCTTCACATTCAAAATAAATAATCTTACGGTTTCCATCTGAAGGCAGAAAAACAAGCATCTTCAGTGAATGATTAATATTTAAGGATGTGCAGCGCTTTGCATTGCACATCCTTAAAATATCTAAAATAAATTCTAAATTTTTATGGCAATGCAAAGTATGACAAGTAGTTTAGGGATTATTAGTGAGTACAAATACTCTACACAAATAGACAATAATCTAAATAATACTTTCACTTAATACGAATAAAACATAAACATTAATAAAGCTAAATGAATGAGGTTAGTTTCAATCGATTTCATATTTATATATTAAGTGATTAAGTTTTCTAATATTGTTTTAATACCGTTAAAAAATAAGACAATTCAATCTAACTTTTAGAGCGATATGTATTAGGCGATCGCAAAATAACTCTTTACATAATTCGTCTAATCAAATCAAACTGGGTGTTGAGAATTGTTAGAGAGCAGGTAGACTAAAAGACTTCACACGACTTGAATTACAGAATACTGAGCAACAGCAACTATCAAGAGATACATTTGGCTTATTAGAGTCATATAAATTTTTTATATAAATTTTCTACCTAAAATACCTAGTTTCAAAAATTTTTTTCTAAAAAAAATAAATGTAGGCACTCACTTTATGTTTAAATTGGAGATATCGCTCAAGGACTTCATGTAAAGAATTCCTGATAGGATTAACTTATATAAAGTGAAAAATCTGTTTTATTAAAGAACCAGAGAGTAAAAGACTGAATTGTATTGTTAATAGATTTTTAACTTCTCTTTAATTTTCAATTTGACTTTGATATCTGGATCTTAATCTTTTGCAGCGCTCCATGCGAATTATCAATCTTCGTTTAAATCTAGTAAGGAGATATTAATGTCTTACTCAAAAACACAGTCTAAATCTAAGGCTGGCTACGACGCAGGTGTACAGGACTATAAACTAAAGTACTATACGCCCGATTACACTCCTAGAGATACTGACCTTCTCGCCGCTTTCCGCTTCGTGCCTCAACCAGGCGTTCCTCCAGAAGAAGCTGCTGCTGCGGTAGCTGCTGAGTCTTCGACAGGTACATGGACAACTGTATGGACAGACTTGTTGACCGACCTCGATCGCTACAAAGGTCGTTGCTACGATGTCGAGCCAGTTGCCAACGAAGACAACCAA
>JBBQRB010000122.1:0-10306 GCA_038215315.1 Pseudanabaenales cyanobacterium | reverse complement strand
TGCTGACCATGACTTCAGATATTTCTGATTCTAAGTCAAGACTTACTTCGTTGATTTCTTCATCTATATCGTTTGAACTAATAACTTCTATTTTTAGTTCGCTAGGTTCTTCACTCAATTTCTCACTTACAAAGTGATCTGTAATGATTTCAAGGGGGTAAGGCTCATATCTTCCAAGTATTTCTTCTTCTACTTCAAGATTATCAATTATGATCATTTCTGGCTCAGAGGCTAAAACCTGAAGATCATCTATGCTTAAGCTATTATCCCCTAGATCGATGGGAACCTGTGCAAATAAATCTCCATTAGCAGTTGAGTTTTCTAGACTGCTATCAAGATATTCTGGGTTAAATTCAGGCTCGAAATTATTAGATACTTTTTCTATATGTACCTCAGTCTCACCGTCTTGAGAAGTTATCGAAGGGACATCAAGATGCTCAGGAGTATCAACTTCTGCAATGTTTATTACGATATCTGTATGGTCTACAGTCGTTTCGACCAGATTCTGAGATATCTCTAGTGCTACTTCTATTAATTGATTAGACGTATCCTCATTACTATCTATTATCTGTATACTTTGTGTCTTTAAGTCTCCTTCTATAACGGATTTAATTTCTGCAACTTCTGTACTTCTATCAGCAATGTTTGCAGGCTGTTCTTCGATAATCGAAGCAGGAATTTTTTCAGCATCTAATTCGGGAAATATTTCAGAAATAGTGCTGATCTGACTATCGCTTTGCATAGATCTATGCTCGGCTAGCTCTGTGACAGTTTGCTGCAATTGGTTTAATTCAACTTGGAGAACTTGCAAATCCGAAGATAGCTCTTGAGTCTGTAATCGTAGGTTAGCTAAGGCGATCGCCACACTGATTTGAGTGGCAACTAAGGATAGAGATGTGCGATCGCTCTCTGTCCAAACATGATAAACACTGCTATGGAAAGCAACTAGAGTTCCCCAAACTCCTTGCCCTGCATAAATTTTATTAGCCGTGTAGGAGGAAATCCCTATTTGTTCAAGTAGGATCACAATGTGCGAAGACAGGCTAGAAGCACGAATGCTATCAACAATTTGAATAGAGGACTCGGCTTGTGTGGATTCAATCATGTGGCGAGATAGCGAAAGCTGTCTCTCAGGCATATCCGCCAGCGAGATCAATCCTGCCGCGATCGCATCAGTTGTAAACTCACCCCGTCCTTCAGCATCACAACGAAATATCGCGACCCGATCAACTTGCAATAGCTTCTGAGCAACTTGTACTGCGACTTGTAAAACTAAGTCCAAGGAAGGCGATCGCTGAATAGCATCAGCAAGCTGTGCTAGGGCTTTCTCTCTGACTAGAATGTTGCCAAAAATATTTGAGGTTTGTTGCTCATCAGTTTGAGTCGCGACGAGTTGCTCATAGCGATCTTCCCAACTAAGCTGATGCACACGTTCTTGCTGCACCAAAATAGCCTTGAGATGTTCATAGGAAGCGCGATCGCGACAAAGATGGCGAACTTGATTTAAGAGGGTAGAATCCATGCTTATAAACAACTATCCTCGGCTGTATTCCGATCTAAGTTACAAAACCAAGCGAAGTTGATTCTCCAGCAAAGCTGGAGAATCAGCTTCGCTTGGTTTTGGTTTTAATTAAGTAAATGCATTTTGTTAAAAAATCTTAGCCGACTTAATTAGGCGATCGCATGAGACACAAAGCGTAACTTTGAAAAGACATTGACAGAAATTTTTACGACGCTTTGCGCTCAAATCCAAAAAGTGTGAGGCGGCGCAAAGCGCTGTAATATCGATATTGATTACCAAGATATAAAATAATATGGCTCGATATACCCTTGCCCAAAGTCCCGAAGTTGTCCTGACCGTTGCTGGCAAAGATTCGCCAAAAGCACGGGAAAAGGCAATGGCTGAACTAATGGAACTAATGGACTCAGGCAAACTCGACACCGATCTTGCTGATGGCTTTAGTCCCGATCAATTTATAGAAGTGAAAGAAATTTCCATGTCTGAAGATCGCGAAGATCCAATTACTCAAGCGGTGCAAGTGCTAAATAACCTTGCTACGCTAAAAATTAAAATCCAAGAGTTACGATCTGATGCCATGCAGGTGCGATCGCAGATTGATATTTTGTTTAGCGATGAAATTGTTTCTGAGGAACAAATTAACAGTATTAAGGAGGGTTTTAAAATTCTCAAAAGTTTTGCCCAACTTAATATGAAATTTCTTGATGCGCGATCGCAAGCTGAAAATGCCCGCCAAGTTCTTGATGAGGCGCTCAAGTCACCTAGCGCAGAAGTCAAAGCACCTATTTCGCCACCGCTTGAGAGTGTTAACGTCTCTGAGCCTCAACCTGAGCCTATAGAAGTTTCAAGTACTAGCGATGATCAAGAACCTGTAACTGAAGTTGCAGACGCGATCGTGGAAATCCCCGTAACTAAATCCACCAAGAAAAAATAGAACCCAAAAAATCTGTGGCGCACGCACAGCGTGCGCCACAGATTTTTCGGGTTCTGGGTTTAGCTACTTAAGCGCAAAGCGCTGTAGAAAATATTAGGTAACGCGGGCGAGAATAATAAATCCAGCCGTAATGCCAATTAAATTTGGCATCCATGCCGCCGCGATCGGAGAGAGAAACTCGACTTGTCCTAGAGCGCCACAGATAAATAGCAACAGATAATATCCAAAAATAATTAATACACTCAACCCAAAGCCGAGCGCTGCACCAGTACGTTGAGGACGCATTCCCAAGGAAGAACCAACGACCGCAAAAACAACGCAAATGAACGGGAGCGCATATTTTTGTTCGAGCCGCACCTCAAGCTTGCGAATTTCCTTGGTATTTCCCGACTTATTAAGCAGTTCGATATTACGGCGAATATCACTAATATTCATTTCTTCAGCACTGCGCTGCTCTTGAGCTAGATCCAAGGGAGCGCGTGGTAACTGCAAATTTTGATCTTCAAATCGCAAAATACTGCGGTAATTACCATCGGGATCAACTAAATAGGTAGTTCCTTTGCTAAACCTCCATACATTCTGTTCGGGCAACCATACTGCCGACTCCGCCGCTAATATCTGCTGGATCTGTCCTTGGGAAAAGTCTAGAACCGTTAAGCCGCGCATCTCCTTACCATTAAAACTACGCGCATAAAAGCTCCTGACTAAGCCCTGTTTGGTTGAGCCATCATCCTGCGGGACTTCTCCATACTGCTGATAAAAAATATCTTGGCTTTTAAATTGGACATTTTCTTGATTTAGGGCGGCTCGTAACGTACTCCGAGACTGCCAATTTGCCGCAGGTACGATCGCCTCATTAAATACATAGGTTAGTCCCGTCACCATTAAACTCAAAGCCAACGCAGGTAATACCAATCGATAGGCACTCACTCCACAACTGCGTAAAGCCGTAGTCTCGCCATCTCCAGACATCCGACTATAGGAGAGCAGTGTCGCCAAAAGCATTGACATCGGGAACGAGTAAACCATGAACCCAGGCACTTGGTAGCCAAAAATCTGAAATGCTGTCCAAACGCTCAAACCCGCATCAGTAATCAGCCGAATCAGTTCAAAGAGAGAGCCGATCGCCAAAATTACCGATGAAAAAGCTCCAACTCCAAACAAAAATGGAGTTAGCATCTGCGTAAACAAGTAGCGATCCATAATCGACAGTTGGGGGAACCAGCTTAGCGACACGTTGGCAACTTTTTTCCTTGCTTGATTCGTTTGTAATGGAGCCATTGAGGTTGTTGAACTTACAGTTTTTTGACAGGTTAAAAGTGAAACTTTTCACCAAGATAATATTTGCGGACATCGGGATCATCGGCTAGTTCACGGCTAGAGCCATCAGCAAAAACTTCACCTTCACGCATAATGTAGGCGCGATCTGTAATTGTGAGGGTTTCGCGGACATTGTGGTCAGTGATCAGTATGCCCATATCGCGATCGCGGAGATTACTGATAATAGTCTGAATCTCACCAACAGCGATGGGATCGATGCCAGCAAAGGGTTCATCTAGCAGAATGAATTTAGGTCCTTCTTCACCCACGGCTAAAGCTCTAGCTATTTCTGTACGCCGTCGCTCTCCCCCCGACACTTGGATACCCATCGTATCAGCAATCTTGGTCAAGCGAAATTCTTCGAGCAAGGTTCTGAGGCGATGGATCTGCTTAGACTTAGGGACATTGGTTTGTTGCATCACTAGCAATAAGTTGTCACGTACCGATAGCTGCCGAAAGATCGTTGCTTCCTGTGCAAGGTAAGCCATCCCCATTCTTGCTCTTTGATGGATTGGTAGACGGGTAATATCTTGATTGTCAAGCCATACAGTGCCACTATCGGGCTGAACTAGCCCTGTTGCCATGTAGAAAGAAGTAGTCTTGCCAGCGCCATTTGGTCCAAGTAGACCAACGATTTCGCCCTGTTTGACAGTAAGGCTAACTTGCTGAACAACTTGCCGACCGTTGTAATTTTTACTAACGTTGTCGAGGGTAATTTGCATTGCTCAGGTATAGGTTAGTTATAAGTCGTTAGACAAAATAAAACCCAGAATCCAAAAAGCTGTGCCTGCGCCACAGCTTTTTGGGTTTTAAGGTTTCTTTTGCCTAGTTACCTAGTAATTATAATCAGCAATTCTTATTATAAAAATCGGTTTTTAAAAGCTCGCCCAAGGAGAGCTTTTGTGACACCAAATTCAGTTAAGGATTTGGTGCTGTTTTTTGGGGAATGCTTATCTCGCTAGAAGGGCTAATTCGTTGCTTTTTAAAGGATGGTTTAATCTGCTCCACAGGTGTCGCTGACGTTGCAGGTGTACTTGCCAACTCTCGATCTGGAACAACATAGATAGTTTCTACTTGCTGATTATTTTGGGGAGCCGCCACAAATTTCCCCTCAGTAACCAAATAAGTAATCGTTTGAGCTTTGATGCTATTTACGCCTTCTTGAGTGACAGTTACATTTCCTGTTAAGACGACTCGCTGTTCCTTAGAAAAATATTGAGCTTGCTCAGCGATCGCATCAATTTGTCGGGCAGGATAAGTCATTTTGACATTGCCAGTTGCCGTAACTACACCTGTGATTGAGTTAGCTTCTTGGACATCAGCCCGAATCGTGAGAGATGTGTTGGCGTTTTGAGCTTGGGTTGAAGCTAGGTTGCTAGCAGAGATCGCCATTATAGGTATGGCAATTAAAGCTAACTTGAGGATCACTAACTTAGAAGCAGATCGAAAAAATGGGAACTTCATGGGTTTTGTACCTTGGCTTCATACAAATCTACAATGGCTGCGACCACTTCTTCTATGGTTAGACCATCAGTGTTAACTAAAGTTGCATCCTCAGCTTGGATTAGCGGCGCGTGGTCACGGGTAGAGTCCTTGCGATCGCGCTCTTGAATGTCATGCTCAAGTACGTCAAGGTCTGGCGCAACCTGACCTTGAGCAATCAAATCTGCTTGGCGGCGCTTGGCTCTTTCACTTGCTGAAGCCGTCAAAAATATTTTAATCTCGGCATCAGGAAATACATGGGTTCCAATATCACGACCCTCCATGACCACACCTCCAGCTTCACCGATCTGCTGCTGTTGCTTTACCAAAATGTCTCGTACCGCAGGCTGAGCTGCGATCGTTGAAACATTAGCTGTGACATCAGGCAATCTGATTTCGCTAGTGACATCTTCACCATTAAGCAATATCTGGATCGGTCTCTCTGCCTCTATTCTAGGAATTAGTTGGATTTTGGATCGTGCCGCGATTACTTTTACCTTTTCGTAATCGTTCAAATCAACATCTTCGCGCATTGCCGCAAGGGTGATACTGCGATACATAGCGCCAGTATCCAAAGACAGCAGCCCTAGCTTGTTGGCTACTTGCTTAGTAACAGTGGATTTTCCCGCACCTGCGGGACCATCGATCGCAATGATCGGTTTTCGGGGAGTAATATTGTGACTCAGCAAAATGTTATCAATTAAGCGTGTATTTCCGATTCGAGCCGCGATCGCCAACATTAACTCTGCTTTAGCCGTAATTTCGGTGCAAGGTTGCAGGGTATTGGCTTCGACTAATTCAATATACTCTAGGTTAATTTCTGGTCGATTAGCTAGATAGTCGGCGGCAGTGGCAATAATTTTTTCAGGAGTACAGTCTGCTTTTGCTGATGGCAGTGACAAATTATTGAATTTATGAAATAGCTGTTGGGCTTGTTGGAGGCTCTGATAAATATGGGCGGCAATTTGGCAATCTTTCTTTGATAAATATTGATTGCGAGAGCTATAGGCAAGCCCACTAGGTTCTCGTACCGTTGGGCAACCAATAATCTCAACAGGTAGGTTTAAGTCCTGCACCAAGCGGCGAATAACCGCCAATTGCTGACCATCTTTATTGCCAAAATAAGCGCGGCTAGGCTGCACAATGTTGAAAAGCTTAGTCACAATCGTAGCGACACCTTGAAAATGTCCGCTTCGCGATCGCGCACACAATCCGATGATCATCTCTGAAGGCGGGATAACCTGCGTGATACTGCGATTAGTTACCCCCATTTCTAGAGCATGAGGAGCAAAAACAACATCAACTCCTGCGTTCTGACAAATTTGTAGATCGCTCTCTAGGGTACGCGGATATTTTCCTAAATCCTCGTTTTTCCCAAACTGTAGCGGATTGACAAAAATACTCAAAACTACGCAAGTATTTTCAATCCTTGCGCGATCAATCAAACTCAAATGACCAATGTGTAAGGCTCCCATCGTCGGCACAAGCGCTATACCTGACTGCTTTAATAGATCATGTGGGGATGATCGATAAGTATTCAAATAATCCCGTAAAGCCGCGATCGTGGTTAATAGTTTTGCCAATTAGCTAGCCTCAACAACAGTAATTCTCAAATATATAGTGGCAGCGCGAAGGGCTACTATTATTTGAGAATTACTATTTGCTCATTACTATTTGCTTAGTACTTCAATTCTGACTGGAGCAACTCCAGACGAGATTAAACCAATCACGGTCGCGGCAGCCGTAGAGATATCGATAATCCGACCATGCGCGTAAGGACCTCGATCATTGATGCGTACCACCACCGATTGACCATTATCTATGTTCACAACCCTGACCACAGTACCAAATGGCAAACTAGGGTGAGCAGCTGTCAAGTCATTAGCATTAAAGATTTCACCACTGGCACTGTAATTGCCATCAAATCCAGGACCATACCAAGAAGCCATGCCAGACATTACACCAACGATACGATCATTGAGGGCATTACCAAACGAGCTGACAGCCGCCACCTTACGCTTGGGAGCGTCAAGCACATCTGAGACAGGGCTAGCACCACCCAGCAAACGACGTAATAAGTTAGCTGAGTCTAGAACATCTCTAGTTCCGTTTTTTAAAGACTCAGGAAACAAGGATTGCTGATCAAATTTTAAAGTGCCGCGATCGCCAAACTTAATCACATAGTTACCATCTCTCCAAGCGGGGATGATTTTACCCGCATCTAAGCCATCACGACTTAGTTGATTAATCAATGCGGCGGTAGCAGTCGCTCGTTCCACAGGATCTGGGGAAGTCAGTAATTGCTGATAGCTGTCGCGATCCTCTTTATTAATGGCTTCGGAATTACTGGCTTCGGAGTCAATATTGGATGGCAATTTAAATGATTCAGAATTCTTTTTGGTTAACCCTTTGCTTTCACCCTTATCTTCGCTCTTAGCTTTGTTTGAAGGGGTCTGTGCATTACTGTTTACATCTGACTTTACTGGCTCTTCGGACTCAATATATGTGACTACAGGAATGCCACGGACATATACAGTAGCAGCGTTTTTGCCATCTAACTTGTGAGTGTGAATACGGGCTACAGAATCGTCTTTACTTCTAACTAAAGATTGCGATCTGGTTTCACCAACCTTGAGAGAAGTTGATGAAGTTGTTGATTTGATTTCTGTTTGAGTTCCTATTTGAGCCTGTGCGCTATTACTAGCAAGGGTTGAGGCAATAGTAAGTGCGGCTACAGATTTAGAAAGAGTGTAGCTCCAATTCCAATTGTGCATAGGTAAAAGCAGAAAATGAAGATAAACGACAGTTTTATTAGGGTAGAAACCATTCAAGAAATTGCTTCAAAGCCAGTTACTAAGCAACTTTGTAGATATCTCTATGGTAGCTAAACCTAGTTATTTAGGAACAAAATTACTGATGTTTTAGTCCTGTGATTCAGATTAACATGGTTATTTAAAATGGTAACGCTTTAGCATTCAAACCCTTACCAGACAATGATTACAAAGCTTCTTTCTCTTGGAAAACCAAGATTCTGCTTCTTTCTGATTAGGATTCTTTATAAAAATAGAACATTGTGCTGTTGATCACAAAAAACTCTAGATAAAAGTATGTCTTTAGGAATAGGTATTTTTGCAGTCAATTAACTCTTATATGCATATCAGCTCAATAAATCGAAAATTTTCGGATTTGTCTATAATTTAGTTCATGCGAGATACCATTACAAGCCTTGTCAATAGATGATCCCAGAAATAAAGTGTTAAAAATAAGATAAATCAGCCTTGAGATAGATACTAAAATCATAATAACTAAGAGTATTTGCGATTGATTTGATTGATATGTTTGAAATTGAATAAATATACTTATTTATGCTTTAAAAACTCGTAATTATAGGTAAATCACTAAAAAGTTAAGCAAAAGATTTACCTCCAAAGTATAAGAATTTCTAATCAAACACGGCAAAATCCTGTCTACAATATTTCAAAATAAAAGCAGACTTTCCTAAAATTTCTTGGCTAACAAAGCTGATCCGTAGGCTGCTTCCGTCTGCATAGCTGATGCTATGGGAGTCTTAAGATGGCGATCGCGTATTTTTGTCCATATTTGATTTTGAGCGCCACCACCTACTGTATAAATTTGTTGGATTGGGGTTACCCCTAGTTGCTCCAATAGCCTATAGCCCTGCGCCTCAATCCTTGCCATACTTTCTAACAAACCATGCAAAAACTCTACAGAGCTGTCGGGACGCGGCTCAAGACGTGGCTTTAGTTGAGGATCATTCACGGGAAATCGATCGCCAGCTTTTAGTAAAGGGTAATAGTCTAGGGGACTCGAAATATTGGGATCAATGCGATCGCTCAAATCTTGTAGCTGTTGATTGCTAAAAAAATGCTTTAATACTGCCCCACCAACATTAGACGCTCCACCGACCAACCATAGACAACCAAGCTGCTCATGCTCAAACCTATGGCTATAAATTCCATAATCTATATGATTAATCGGGCGATCGCTTAAAACTTTCAGCACCATCGTTGAACCTAGAGAAGTCACTGCCGTCCCAAGTTCAGGAGAAGTTTTGCCAACACTAGCTAAAAAAGCTGCATTGCTATCAGTAGTCCCCGCTCCAACTTTGCAATTTTTGGGTAGTCCTAACTTAGCAGCCATATTTTCCCTTACAGTCCCAACAGTTTCACTAGGAGCTAAAATATTCGGCAAAACTATCGATGGATTTTTATTACTCCACGCCATCAGCCAATCGGGATACGCTAACAATTGCTGGTCATAGCCTAGTTTGAGGGCATTGTGGTAGTCACTAATTCCCAACTTGCCATGCAATAGATAAGCCAACCAATCAGCTTGATGCAAAAAATACCAAGATTCCGTTATCGCCCTACTGAGAGATGCACTGGGCGATGTATTTTCTAAAAGATTAACTTCAGTAGCCATTGCTATCAACTTGGCAAAGCTAGAAGTAGAATTACTTGCCAAATGTTTTGCAGGGACGATTGCTTGAACTCTAGCCATAATTTCAGGCGAACAAGAATCACCATAAAGCATAGGCGACAAGATTGGCTTGCCTTGGCGATCGCATATTAAAGTTGTAGCAGAAGTACCGTCAATGACGATCTTCTGGATATTTTTGCGAATTTCTATTGGCAAATCATTGATTACTTCATAAAGAGATGTTTCCCAAGTTCGCCAATTACTAAGTTCATAATTAGATCTTGATTGCTCGATAACTTCATTCCTGTCATCTATAGCGATCGCTCTTACGCCCGAAGTTCCAAAATCAATACCCAACCAATAATTCATTACCAATAGTTCGGACAGTTTAGGCAGCGATAACGCCATAAGAGCAAAGCTTGTGGAAGTTGGGATGAGATTTAATGGCAGTAGGCTCCAAGTCTAACAGAGAAATAAATCGTTCCAGCAAATGTCGATTGAGGGCAAGCCTTTTGTAGGAAGCCATTGAGAAAACAAAGGGGAGTTCAGGATGAGAAGATTGATGAGATTGCCAAGACTGAAACTTAGCAAGATTAAGAGCCAGCAAACAA
>JBBQRB010000121.1:0-10405 GCA_038215315.1 Pseudanabaenales cyanobacterium | reverse complement strand
ACATCATACCCCCCACAACCTATAAAACAAACCAAAACCGCCTGGGCCAATTTTGGGCGTGCCCAAATTCTTAAACAAAAATCCCGCTCCGGCGCGGTCCCCCGCTTCTCTCTTTTAAGACTGGCGACAGCTATAAAAAGTATCGCTTACGGTTTTAGGATTACCAGTTATAGTACAAAGTATGTCCTAAGCACTATCGAGAATGTCTCAACTAACTAACCCGATTACCACCCCGACTTTGTGGCAACAGATCCAGTGGGTTGCTAACCCTGTGGGTTATATGAAGACAGCCGTGCAGAAATATCCCGATATTTTCACGGCGAAATTTATTGGCTTTGGTGATCTAGTATTTGTAAATGAGCCGCAAGCGATTCAGCAGATTTTGACCAACGATCGCAAGCAGTTTACCGCTCCAGGCGGATTGAATCGAATTTTGAGTCCGATCTTGGGCTATACATCGGTGATGACAATTGATGGCGATCGCCATAAAAAACGACGACAGTTAGTTATGCCAGCTTTTCATAGTTCTCGGATGCAAAACTATGGGCAGTTAGTTGCAGATTTAACTCGCAAAGTATTACAGGATGCGGCGAAAAACTCTAAGGGAACCAATACTTTTTTAGTACGGGACGAGATGCAAAACATCTCTTTGCAAATTATTTTACAAGCGGTGTTTGGTCTATACGAAGGCGATCGCGCCAATCAAATTAAGTACTTAATGGGTCAAATGACCGACCTATTTCGCTCTCCTTTGACTTCTGCGGCTCTCTTCTTCACAGGGCTGCAAAAAGACCTTGGAGCTTGGAGTCCTTGGGGTAATTTCATTCGCCAAAAGAAAAAACTTGATAAGTTGATCTATCAAGAAATTGGTGATCGTCGTGCCAATCTTGATCCCAATCAAACTGATATTCTGACAATGCTGCTATCTTCGACTGATGAAGATGGTAACGGCATGGCTGATATAGAAGTTCGCGATGAACTGCTGGCTCTGTTACTAGCAGGGCATGAAACTACTGCCACAGCTATGGCTTGGGCTTTGTATTGGATTCATCAATTGCCAGAAGTCAAACAGAAGTTGCAATTTGAGCTAAGTAATATTAGCGATCGCAGTGATTGGATGAACATTTTCAAATTGCCATACTTAACCGCAATTTGCAATGAGACTTTAAGGATTTATCCTGTGGCGATGTTGACTTTCCCAAGGGTAACAGAAGAACCTGTGGAGATGTTAGGACATCGGATCGAACCAAATACAATCTTGAGTGGTTGCATTTATCTATTACATCACCGCGAAGATTTATATCCAGAGCCAGAAAAATTTAAGCCAGAAAGGTTCTTAGAGCGTCAGTTTTCGCCCTACGAGTTCATGCCTTTTGGCGGCGGAGCGCGGCGCTGTGTGGGTGAGGCTCTTGCCCAGTTTGAAATGAAGATTGTGTTAGCCACGATCATGTCTAACTATGATCTAGAATTATGCGATCGCCACCCTGTCAAGCCACAGCGTCGCGGCGTAACTCTCGCCCCTGCCAATGGGCTGAAAATGCGAATTAATAACCCCTTTCACTAGAACCAATGACTGCTAACTCCAAAGAACACCCCACATTCCTGCTCATTGACGGACATTCTCTTGCTTTCCGTGCCTTTTATGCTTTTGGCAAACATCCTGAAGGCGGTTTGCGAACTTCCACAGGTGTTCCCACTAGCATTTGTTTTGGCTTCCTCAAGGCGCTGATTGAAATGCTTGATCGCGAAAAACCTGCGGCGGTAGCGATCGCCTTTGACCTTGCCATACCAACATTTCGCCATGAGATTGACGACACTTATAAGGCAAATCGCGCGGAAACGCCTGAGAGTTTTATTCCTGATATGCAGAACTTACAGAAAGTGTTAGCTGCCATGAATTTACCCGCGATAACTCAGGCTGGATTTGAAGCGGATGATGTGTTGGGAACTTTATCGCAGGTGGCGAGTGCCGAGGGCTATACGGTCAAAATTTTAAGTGGCGATCGCGATTTGTTTCAGCTCGTCAATGCAGATAAGCGGATTTCAGTTTTGAACTTAGGTCAAAAAGATAAGATTGTGGAATACCATGCCGATGAGGTCAAAGCGCGGCTAGGGGTTACACCTGAGCAGGTGGTGGACTATAAGGCTCTTTGTGGTGACACTTCCGATAATATTCCAGGAGTACGGGGAATTGGGGACAAAACAGCCATTAAGTTAATTGAAGAATATGGCACTTTAGAGAATATTCTGGCGGCTCTGCCACAAATGAAGGGCGCAGTTAAAGTCAAACTAGAGCAGGGGATTGAGTCGGCAAAACATTCACAGTTTATGGCAACGATCAAAACCGATGTGCCATTACCAATTGATATCACAGATTGTAAGCTGACAGGATTTGATACAGAGAAGTTAATTCCATTATTAGAAGAATTGGAACTTAAGGCTTTTGTCAATCGAATTGATCACATTCAAGCGAAGTTGTCAGGAAACTATGAACTGCCTGAACGCAAGCAGAAATCAAACTCTAAACCGATCTCTGAAATCAAAGAGAATAGAAGTGAAAACAAGAATAATGAAGATGAGGAGCTATGGTTTGACTTTGCGAAGCAGGAACAGGATCGGGCGATCGCAGCGACCGCTTCTTTAAAGTTAGATGTGCAGATCATCGATACGATCGCTAAGTTAGAGCAATTATGTGTCACCCTCAGCAATAAACCGCCAACAGCATGGGACACAGAAACCTCGGCATTAAATCCCTTTGAGGCTGAACTAGTGGGCCTTGGTTGCTGTTGGGGTGCAGAGATTAGTCAAATTGCTTATATCCCTTTGAGTCATGATCATGGACAAAACCTTAATTGGATAGAAGTTCGCGAAATCCTGAAACCGATTCTCGAAGATACAAGTTATCCTAAATATTTACAAAATGCCAAGTTCGACCGCTTAATGTTCAAAGCCGCAGGGGTAGAGCTAGCGGGTGTGACTTTTGACACAATGATTGCCAGTTATGTGATTGATCCTGAAGCTAGCCATAAGCTTGATGACATGGCGATGGATTTATTGCAGATTCGCACTGTCAGCTATAAAACCCTCGTTGGTAAGCGTAAGTCGATTGCGGAGATTGAAATCCCTGCGGTTGCTCAATATTGCGGAATGGACTGCTATCTCACCTATCAGCTTGTACCGATTTTGCAAGCCAAGCTTAAGGAAGAAGCAGAACTCTGGGATTTGTTTGCCAATCTAGAAATGCCCCTAGAGCCAATTTTGGCAGAAATGGAATGGCGTGGTATTAGAATCGATAAACAGTATTTAGGTGTATTTTCGCAAGAGTTGGAGAAAGATCTTGATGCTTTAGCGATCGCCGCTTATGCTCAAGCTGGCAGAGAGTTTAATCTCAATTCGCCAAAGCAACTAAGCGAAATTTTATTGGAACTATTGGGCGAGAAGTTTATTAAAAAATCGCGCAAAAGTGCCACTGGCTATTCCACCGATGTTGCAGTACTGAATAAATTAGAAGGCGACCATCCTCTCATTGATACGATTCTCGAAAATCGTACCCTCGCTAAGCTCAAATCTACTTATGTCGATGCTTTACCATCATTGATTCAACCGAAAACTGGGCGTGTCCATACAGATTTCAATCAAACCGTTACTGCCACGGGACGTTTAAGCAGTTCCAATCCTAATTTACAAAATATTCCAATCCGTACTGCTTTTAGCAAACGCATTAGAGCAGGTTTTTTGCCCAAAGAAGATTGGATTTTGATGGCTGCCGACTATTCACAGATTGAGTTGCGGATTTTGGCGCATTTGAGTCAAGAGCCTGAATTGCTGAGGGCTTTTAATGCGGGTGAAGATGTGCATACTGTTACGGCGCAATTGCTCATGGAAAAAGAAGAAGTGAATAGCGAAGAACGCCGACTTGCCAAAATCATTAACTATGGTGTGATTTATGGCATGGGAGCGCAAAAGTTTAGTCGTGATATTGGTGTGTCTGTTAAGCAAGCTAAGCAATTTATTGATAAGTTTAACCAGCGCTATGCAAGGATCTTTGACTATATGCAAGGCGTGGAAGTCGAAGCCGAACGCGATCGCTATGTCAAGACTGTATTGGGACGGCGGCGCTATTTTCGAGGACTCGACCAAATTGGTGGTTATCAAAAAGCTGCTATGTTGCGATCGGCAGTTAATGCGCCGATTCAGGGGACGAGTGCCGATATTATTAAAGTTGCCATGTTAAAAGTGCATGAAATTTTGCAAGAATATGAAGCAAGATTATTGCTACAGGTTCATGATGAATTAGTGTTTGAAGTGCCAATCGAAGAAGTTGCGGAACTACAACCCAAAATCAAAAATGCGATGGAAACTGCCTTGCAACTTTCAGTTAAGTTAGAAGTAGATATTCATACTGGCAAAAACTGGATGGAGGCGAAATAAGATTGCTGGTCACCAATTTCCGTACTAAGGTTTTTTTCTTGATTGTGGCAACGATCGCTTCACTATTAGCGATCGCCGCCATGTATATAGATCGCTACGAATTTGTTTATGTAAGTCTTGGCATAATTTTGGCGATTGTGTTACCAATCCTGTTGCCGCCTTTTTTTAATGCGATCGCCACTTCGCCATTGGGAAAGCATTGGGATCTGACTTTCGCAAGCCTAATAGGTGTCGTGGCAACCCTGATTATTTCTCACATCACAGGTTTCGATCATGCCTTTGCCAGATGGTTTGACAGCCTCAAATGGGAAGCACTAGGCGCAGTCGGACAGATTTTGATTGCAATTTTGGCGGTTTTTGTGGCTTGGCGACAGAACCAAATCTCAGAAGAGCTAACTGGTCAACAAAATGTGATCACGCAGCAGCAAACTATTGATGCATATTTTCAAGGTATTTCGGACTTAGTTCTCGATCCACAAGGTCAATTAGAAGATTGGCCCCTAGAACGGGCGATCGCCCAAGCGCGAACAGCGGCTCTGCTCGGTGGTTGTGACTCCGATGGATGTGCCAAAATCATCCGTTTTCTATCTAGCGCCAATCTATTAACTCCACTCAAACGCGATGGTCTACTTGGTCGTCCGATTCTGGACGGCACTGGCGGTTATGTAGTGGAATTAGCCAATGGAGTCAGGGTTGTAAATTTGGGAATGATGCTAGCAGGAAGAAATATTAGCAAAACTGATTTACGCAATGCTGACTTGAGTGGGGCAAATCTAATGAAAGCTAACTTTAGTAATTGCGATCTTACAGGCGCAAATCTCAGTGGTGCTATCTTAGTCAAAGCAAATATGCGTGGTACGGATCTCAGTCGGGTCAAGCTATTTTATGGCAATGTTGCTACCGCCTCACCTCGCGATCGCGCCAACCCGCCAAACTTTGAGACTGGCGAATATACTGGCGCAGTAATTGAAGATGCGGACTTTAGCAAAGCGATCGATCTATCCGAAGAAGCCCGTCAATACTTAAGTGCATGGGGTGGCAAAAAATCTCGTAAAACTATTCCTGGAGGCTGTGATGACATACCAAATCGGCTGGGGCGCTAAACCCAAATCAATTGCCATCTTACTAAGTTTGCAATTAACCAGCCTCATACTTCCATTCCAAATTCTCGCATCAACTCCAAATTTAACGCCAAATTTAGCGACAGAAGAAGATATTCCTGAAGAAGTTTTGCGAGCAGAAATTTACATAGATGCGCGATCGCCTATTGATGGCAAAAAGCTAACTGCCGTCGAATATGTGGAACTAATGGAAAAATTGCGATCGCTCGATAATATCCCTCCCGAGGATCTAGTTAATCCTAGATTTCAAGAAGTAATCGGCTTATTAAAACTGCGTAAATTTTTAAAACAATTTATTCCGTTCATTCCATAAGCAAAGGACGGTGCGAAGCACCGTCCTTTGCTTGATAAAGAGAGAACTTTACTCTCTTTTATTTTTTGCGATTTATTTTTTGCGATTTATTTTTTGCGAATGGGAATTTGGACTTCGCGGCGTTTTAATGGCGAAGGTGTATAGGGCGAATCATACAGAAATTCCCTTGGTTCTCCCACCACTTCATATTCTGGATGTGTTACCAGCCATTGCTTTAACTTAGCAATATGTTCTTGAAAACTTCCATAGCCATAGGCTCCCTGAACACCCAAACTCACTACCAACATCGGCGGATGATTCTCCACTTCAATGTCTTGAGCTACTTGCTGAGGATTAATTTCATTGTTGTTATACAAAAAAGACACTCTGGCTTTGCCACGTTGCACAGGCTGATCGATAGTTGCGATCGGATATCTTGCTTCCACAGGCGTAGTCATCGAGATATTGTTGCTACTGATATGTCGAAATAGCGGATTGAAAGAGTTGCTAGTCGCATCGTTGAGATTACCCTCATAGGTATATGTCCCCGAACGATAAGCAGGGTATTGCTTCACTTCGATTTTATTATGGGCAGTAGGTTCAGGAAATCCAACAGGAAGAGGTGCAGACATGGCTTTTTTTACGGCAAAAAATGCAAAGGGTAAGGCGATCGCGCCAAAAATAAGCAGCAATGTAGTAGGTTTCATAACTCAATTGTATAGCGAACTAAAATGATTGGTTTCTATTCCAGCATCTCGATCATCAGCCTGATCCTTTCGGCTTGAGTTTGAGCCATTATTACAAAAGAAAGGTTTATAAAGAAGTAAGCTTACGAAATTGCCTAGTTTGCGTAAATAACCATTATCGCAAACTAGCAGTCTAACTACAGGTTTCAGGTAAATTCGTAAGCTTACGAATTTACCTGAAACCTATTTAGGGATGTGTTGGTAATGAATTGATACGTTTTTAGCACATCTCTTATCGAAATCGCTGTCTCTTCTTGTACGAATACCCCAACCCCTACAAATCCTACTCCTTTCCCAGTGAAAGATTAGTGGTGGGGGGGGGGGGGGGGCGCCCCCCAAAAAAATGTTGTTTTTTTAATTTTTATATTAAGTGTTGTTGTATATATTAAAAAAATTGTTTTTAAACTTTTCCATACACTTCCCCATTTAATTTTTTGGGGGGGGGGCGGGCCCCCCCCCACCACTAATTCTTGGGTTTTAATATCTATTCTTATACTGGGAAGGGAGTAATTCACTATCTAGCGATGCGACAAGTGCGTCCAATAGTAAGTCTAAACATGAGTCTCATAAACTTGAAATAAGTGCTTATAGCAAAGCACAGATTAACATCAACAACTCGATCTAGTTCTGACAAGATCGAATCGCGGCAAAACTAACTTAACGAAATGGCATCGAATATAATAAGCCACCCTGTTTCCAAGAACGGTTTAAACCTCTTGGTATGTCCAAAGGTGTTAGGTTGCGATCATAGATATCACCGTAATTTCCTACTTGTTTGAGAATTTGAGTAACCCAGTCTGGAGCCAACCCTAACTCAATCCCTAGAGAATCTGAAGTACCCAAAAACCTTGATACTTCAGGATTTTTAGTGTCTTTGAAAATTGTGTAGTTATCCATACTGATACCTAACTCTTCCGCATAGAAAGTGGCATAGACAATCCAAGTTACGACATCACGCCAGCGATCGTCATTGCCAACTAGCGCAGGACTAAGTGGTTCTTTGGACAAATTCAAGTCAAGAATTTTGTGATCGGCAGGGCGAGACAATCGACTTTTCCATGCGGCAAGTTGCGATTTTTCAGAAGAAACTGCTTCGCAATCACCTTTGTCATAAGTATTTAAAACGCCATCAAGGTCGGGTAAGATAATCGGCTCGATCGCTACATTTGCTTCTCTAAAAGCAGACTCTAGATTTGTGGCATTGATACCTGTCTCTACACAGATTTTTTTATTTACTAATTCTTTCAGCGCGATCGCTAACTCTTCACCGTTTTTTGGTGTTGATTTTTCTAATTTATTTTCAGGTTTGTTATCAGTTGGTGTGGGTGATGGAGAATCAATCGCCGAATTAGTGGGGCTAGGTGAGACGGTACTGGAAGTTTTTGGTTTTGCACCAATTCTCAACATTATTCCTTGTCCATCAAAAAAAGTTGTCGGTGCAAAGGAAATATTTGTCGTAACATCACGAGTCAAAGTGCGCGTTGTATTTCGCATCAAAATGTCAACTTCACCGTTCTGTACTGCTGAAAATCGATCCTGAGTAAGCAAGGGTTTATACTCGATCGCATTGGCATCTCCCAAAACCGCCGCCGCGATCGCTTTGCAGTAATCCACATCAAGTCCACTCCATTCCCCCTTCTCATCGACATAACTAAACCCAGCCAGCTTTCCATTTACACCACAGATCAATTTTTTCCGTTCTTTAACTTTTTCTAAGATTCCTTCAGACTGATTAACTGCTAACGTTTCAATTGGCGTTGCCACGATCGTGGCAGTCGTTGTTGGCGTTGGTGTTGATTGCTGACATCCTGATACTAAATAAGTCAACAGACTCAGCGAAAAGTAAAATTGTCTCAGAGATAACTTTTTGTCGATCTGTTCAGTCTTGTTATCACTTGAGGTATTGAGTTTAGTTAAAGAATTGGGCATTAAGCTCATGGGTCTACAAATTTCTAACGCGATCTATGTATTTTCAATATCTTTTGCAGTCTCTTTGAGGACTACAATCAATTACATCAGGTTACAATGCTTTGTATTTAATTAAAACCTCTGCTAGCTATCAAAAAGTAATAAAGTGTCTCGCGCCGCACTGTGCTTTATTACTAAACTAAACCTCTTAACTTTGCCTAATATCTCTATAATTTGCTTATGTTTACGCAACTACGCATCCAGAATTTTAAGTCATGGGCAGATACAGGCGAGTTTCGGATGGCTCCTCTGACTGGCTTTTTTGGCACAAATAGCTCTGGCAAGACAGCTATTTTGCAGTTTTTGTTAATGCTTAAGCAAACTGTCGAGTCAAGCGATCGCAATCGTATTTTGCATCTAGGCGGCGATCAATATAGCTATGTCGATTTAGGAACTACCTACGATATTAGTCACAGACATAAATTACCTGAAAAGATAAAGTTTTCGCTGGCTTGGATTCCAAAACTCATTTCTCAGAATGAGCTAATAATACTTGCAGAAAAAGTTGCAGAAAAAAATTTTAAACTTCATAATACGACTAACTATTATGTTCCTCCACTAAAATTTGATTCTGTAATTGACATTGATAGCGATCAAATTAGTGTAAATTATTTTAAATATTACTTTGAGTCAAAGGATCGGCAGTGGAATAACATTTGCATCAGCAAACTTGAGTCTAATGATGAAGAGTGTATATATCAAATATTGACAGAAGGCTCACTTTTCAGTAGCAGAGAATGGTTCGAGGAAATCAGCCAATCTTTTGGAATTACTATTGAACTTTTTAAAAACTACAGTTTTCAGTTTGTTGCCTCATTTCCATTCGATCCAGTTGGAAACATAACAGGTATGACACAAGCTTACGAAGATCTATTTCAAAATACTTACTATCTTGCTCCCTTAAGAGAATATCCAAAAAGGACGTATACATGGTCTGGAGAAAGCCCTCAAAATGTCGGTAAATATGGCGAATTAACTGTTGCTGCGCTTCTTGCTTCACGGAAAAAGGATTTAGAAGTTGAGACAGCTGTGGCAAAAGCCTTAAAAGAACTAGGCTTAATTGAAAACTTTCGAGTAAATAGAATTACTGCTAATCGTGGTGATTATGAAATATTGGTGCAGAAAACTCCTAATTCAGCAGAAGTGCTAATTACTGATGTTGGGTTTGGGGTTTCGCAAGTCTTGCCAATCTTAGTTTTGTGTTACTACGCCCCCAAAGGCGCAACCCTCATATTTGAACAACCAGAAATCCATTTACATCCCTCAGTCCAAGCAGGACTCGCTGATATATTTATTGATGTCATCAAAACTCGCAATATGCAAATTATTATCGAAAGTCATAGCGAACATTTACTCAGACGCTTGCAAAGGCGTATGGCAGAAGAGAAAGATGGATTTACTAATGAAGATGCAGCACTTTACTTTTGCAAAATGAACAACCAAGGCGATTCTGAGTTAGTACCGCTTGAAATCGACACCTATGGCAATATTAGTAACTATCCCGAAGGATTCTTTGGTGATGAAATGGGTGATCTTGTTGCGATGACTGAAGCCGCTATCAACCGCCAGATGAATGTTGGAGCATAAGAATGTATCAAATTATCGATACAAATGTTCTGCTCGTTGCTAGCAAAAAAGCACCTCAAGCTTCAGAATTATGCGAACTCACCTGTGAAAAACATCTCCAAGGCTTAATGAATACAGGTATTTTAGTAATTGATAGTCAATGGTTGATTATCAAAGAGTATATGAACAAAAACTCTCAAAGTGGACAGCCTAATGCTGGTGATAAATTTCTTAAATGGGTTCTTCTCAACCATACAAATCCTAATCGTTGCGAAAAAGTT
>JBBQRB010000120.1:0-10757 GCA_038215315.1 Pseudanabaenales cyanobacterium | reverse complement strand
AAGTTTGTTTGGAAATGGGTTACCAGCAAATACTAAAGGTTAAACTAAAATTACTTTGCAGATTTGAGTAATTTATTTTGGACAATCCCTAAATGTCTAATAAAGTTAAATCGGTCAAATTAGCAGTTGTTGCTTCCCATCCGATTCAATATTATGCTCCGCTTTTTCGGCTCATGGCTCAAGATAATTACTTGAGTATTAAAGTGTTTTATTTATGGGATTTTGGGATTACCGATCAAGTTGATCAAGGATTTAAACAGTCTTTGAAGTGGGATATTCCTCTTTTAGATGGCTATAACTTTGAGTTTGTGCCTAATGTTAGTAAAAATCGTGGTACGCATCATTTATTTGGTTTACAAAATCCCAGTTTGTTTAAACAAGTACTAGCGTTTAAACCAGATCTAATTTTAATGACTGTTTCGTATAACTACGCAAGTATTTACAAGTTGCTTTGGCAAATGCGAAATGTAAATATTCCAATTATTTTTCGTGGTGATTCTCATCGAATATTCAAAGAAAATAGCTTTAAGTCTAAGTTTAAATTATGGGTGATATCGACAATATTCAAAAGCTTTGATGCTTGTTTATATGTTGGCAAAGCAAACTATGAATATTTTCGATATCATGGCATCAAGCCTAAGCAACTATTTTTCGCTCCCCATGCGATTGATAATGTTCGGTTTGTTGCCACTGAGACAACAGCTTGTCAAGCAAAAGACTGGAGGCAGGAGCTAGGGATTCCGTTGGGGCATAAAGTAATCCTGTTTGCAGGAAAATTTGAAGATAAGAAGCGACCTTTGGATTTAATCAGGGCTTTCATTGATGCAAATTTAGAGTCTGTCGCTTTATTGATGGTTGGGGCAGGGAATCTAGAAGCAGAATTAAGGCAGTATGTTGAGAAAAATCATATTTTTGGCGATCGCATTTTCTTTGCGCCATTTCAAAATCAGTCACTAATGCCAAGGACTTATGCGGCTGGTGACCTGTTTGTATTGCCTAGCTACGGTAGTGGTGAGACGTGGGGATTGGCGATTAACGAAGCAATGTGTATGGGTTGTCCTGTGATTGTCAGTAGCCATGTTGGCTGTGGTGCTGACTTGGTTAAGCCATTTGAGAATGGTCTGATTTTTGAAGCGGGCGATGTCGCTGGTTTATCAGCTAGTTTGCGCGAAGCAATGGGCGATCGCGATCGCCTGAAGCAATGGGGAGAAACAAGTAAAAAAATTATTGCTAATTACTCATACGAGAATGTAATTGTTGGCTTAAAGCAAGCTTTGGTGGCAATTTTGGAAACCAAATAATAAAGGCGGCACGAAGTGCCGCCTTTATTATTTGAGGTTTTGATCGCGAGGATTTTTTGTTAGGGATCGACCCAGCGATCGTCGGACTTGATTAGGGCAATTAATTGTTCTACACCTTCAGCTTCAGGGACACGTTTGATTTCTTCCTTGCCGCGATAGAGCGAGATAGTGCCAGGGGTTTTGCCAACGTAGCCATAGTCTGCATCCGCCATTTCCCCTGGACCATTGACGATGCAACCCATAACGGCAATATCTAGACCAACTAAATGATTCGTGGCTTCACGGACTTTATGCAGAACCTCTTCGAGATTAAACAGAGTGCGTCCGCAGGATGGACAAGCGACATATTCCACCATCGTTTTGCGAAGTCCTAGGGACTGCAAAATGCTGTAGCAAACTGGAATTTCCTTTTCAGGAGCTTCGGTGAGGGAGACGCGAATCGTGTCACCGATGCCTTGAGCCAGCAAAGTGGCAATACCTGCGGTGGACTTAATTCTGCCGTATTCGCCATCACCTGCTTCGGTGACACCTAAGTGCAGAGGATAATCCATACCTAATTGATCCATGCGTTTAGCCATCAGTTGATAGGCGGCGATCATCACAGGAACGCGGGAAGCCTTCATGGAAATGACAATATTTCTAAAATCAAGATCTTCGCAGATGCGGATAAACTCGATCGCAGATTCGACCATCCCTTGAGGTGTATCACCATAGGTAAACAGCATTCGCTCGGCAAGAGATCCGTGATTTACACCGATTCGCATCGCTTTGTCCTGTTCTTTAAGAGAGAGAACTAAGGGTTTGAGGGTATCGCGTACTTTTTCGGCGATTTCATCAAATTCTGACTGAGTGTACTCGGTACGGTTTGCTTTTGGCTTCTCAAAAACATAAAGTCCTGGGTTGATGCGGACTTTATGGATGTGCTTGGCAACTTCAATGGCAATCTTCATGCCGTTGTGGTGGACATCGGCGACTAAAGGTACATCTAGGTAAGTGCGCTTTAGCTTTTGGCGAATTTCTGAAAGGGCGGCAGCGTGCGCCATGCTGGGAACGGTGACGCGGACGATTTCACAGCCAATCTCATGGAGGCGGCGAATTCCTGCAACGGAGCCATCAATGTCGAGGGTATCTTCATTGATCATCGACTGAACTACTACAGGGGAGCTACCACCGATAGTGATATTACCAACTTGAACCGAACGGGTTTTGCGTCTCACAATCAAGCTGAGATTTTCGCTGCTACTTGATTGATCACTAGCTTCAATTTTGCCGTTTTGCGTAGCTTTTGTATTCTCAGAAACAGTCGCCATAAAACTTTTAGTTACTTTCTGTTATCAGTTTATCTGAAGTAGGACATCATGTTGAGAATGGTTTTGAGATTTTCAGCGCCAAAAGCACTGAAAATCTCAAAAGTTAACTTTATTGACAGGAATTGTTAGATTTCTAAGTTGGCGGCGATCGCCTTGGCTAATCTCTCTGAGCCGCCTTTCTCCCCAATTCGTTCTAAGCCATTGACTTTGCATTTTTCTAGATATTCGCGATCGCCTAAAGTTATCTGCACATATTTAGCCGCTTCTAGCAAAATCTCAGGTGTAGCAGTTTCCTTACCAATAGTTTGCACTGACAAGCCTAATAATCTTTGTTGAGCTTCAGCAAAGCGATAGGAAAATTGGGGGCCATTGCCGATAATTTGGACTATGGGTTTGCCTAGTCCAACGGCCTGCTCCACGGCTGTCCCTGCCATGCCGATCGCCAAATCACAACTATGTAAAATATCGGCAAATGCGTCACTAAAACAGAGAATTATTACTTGCCCATGATAAAGCTTCCCGTCGTCATATTGCCAACCTGCCTGAACCGCAATTTCTGGCAACAGAGTCATCATGCTTGGTACGAGAGCTGCTCGAAACTGCACTGATTGCGGCGCAAATTCCTTGCTAATTGCTTCACATAAGCGCATTTGTAAAGCTAAGTTTTCAGCAGCTTCTGGTAAACGGCTACCTGCTAGTAAGGCGATCGTAGGCACATCTGAACTTAGATACAAATCTTTGCCCGTTGGCTCTAGTACATCCATAATTGGATAGCCAACGAATTTGGCGTTTTGATAGCCCCTTTGCCTGATAAGTTCAGCACTATAAGCATCACGGGTGAGAATTTGCCGACAACGTGACGATTTCATCATCATGGCTTGCTCCCAACGCGGGATATAGCGATTTTCATAAAATGCTGATGACGAAACTAGAAACATGGCATAGGGCAATCCTGTCAGGTAGGCAAAGATAGCGGGCAGTACATCACCTGTGGCGAATACAAAATCACAGGTTTTACCGCATTTTTTCGCCGCTTTGATTTGCTGCCAAGTTAAGGCAATTAATCCTGATTGAAAGTCCTCAATCTGCTTTGAGAGACTCATATAGGCGAAACCGCCCGAGGGTAAAGCTTTGGTGGGAGCCACGATCTCTACACCTGCGCGGCGATAGGCATTACCATCCCCAACTAGAGGCAATGCGACTGTTTCAACATCAGCATAGTTAGCCCGTAAAGCTTTCAATACTTCACAGGCATTGAGATCTTCGCCATTGCCATTACTGATAAATAAAACTCGTTTTCTCTTATTCACAGAATTATTTATAGCGCCTTGCGCTCAATTAAAATCCATAATTTTAAAGCGCGGCTTCGCCGCGCTTTAAAAAAAATATCTGTACTATTTTAAGACTCAACAGGTGATAGTTTCTTGCTCGCGAAGAATTAGACGTTGCGGCGCAAAGCGTCGCAACGTCTAATTCTTCACGGGGAGAGAATTAATTAAGCATAATTTTTAAAGTGTTGCTTCGCAACACTTTAAAAATTATGGGTTTGAGTACAAAACGCTATAAGACTCCCAGAATGGTGAATCTAGCAGTAGATCCAAATCAACGGGGAAGGGGTTATCCTTGGGGAAAGTTTCATCGGGATAGGACATTCTCACTTTAACCAAAGCCTTTGTGTAAGCTTCAGCAATAGAGCCTGAGCAAAATCTCTCAAGACTGGGAGACTGTTCTAGCGTTTCACTAAGCTGGCATTGAAATGCTTCTATTTCGCTAATCCAGTGGTTATAAGTGTTAGGGCTGTTTACACAACATAGTTTGAGAGCATGGATGAATATTAATTTTAAAAAGCTCTTAATCTCACGGCGATCGCGTCCTGCCAAACCTTCA
This sequence comes from Pseudanabaenales cyanobacterium, assembly GCA_038215315.1. Taxonomy (GTDB): domain Bacteria; phylum Cyanobacteriota; class Cyanobacteriia; order Pseudanabaenales; family Pseudanabaenaceae; genus Pseudanabaena. The sequence goes on along the minus strand of JBBQRB010000120.1, from coordinate 6,259 downwards.
ATCTCCTCAACTAAAGCATCAATATCTAATCTCTGTAAATCACCCGATCGCAAGCAATTTAAGGTTTCTTCAAACCAAAGATTGAGGTCTTGCTGATAAAGTTTCGATTGGGTTAATGCTGTAGTCATTTTAGTAAAAGGAACTTTGCATAAATATGCTATCGCAATTTTAAATGGCTAAAAAGAGGCTTCGACTCCTCTCAGCCACTGTATATCTGCGAAGTCCAAAAGCAATTTAATAATTTTCAGCGCCGCAGGCGCTGAAAATTATTAAATGTGAGCAGCCTTCTTGTAAGCTTCATCCAAGACTTCGCTGAGGGTTGGGTGAGCATGGACAATAGTGGCTAGTTTCTGCACAGTTTGGCGATCGCGAATTGCCGCCGAAGCCTCATGGATCAAGTCCGCAGCATGAATACCAATAATATGCACGCCCAATAACTCGCCTGTATCTTCGCGGTAAATGATTTTGGCAAGTCCTTCCGTTTCCCCTTCAGCGATCGCCTTAGAGTTGCCTTTAAAGTAAGACTTGGCATTAGCCACCTTAAAGCCTTCGGCGGCTCCCTTTTCCTTAGCCTGTGGCTCGGTCAAGCCCACAAAGCTAATTTCAGGGTGAGTGAAAGCCGCCGCAGGAATGCTTTGATAATCAACGGTGGCATGGCGATCGCAGATATTTTCTACGGCGACAATCCCTTGTGCTGAAGCCGCGTGCGCCAACATCATTTTGCCTGTGGCATCCCCAATCGCCCAGAGATGCGGTACGGAGGTTGCCATGTGATCGTCTACTTCAATAAAGCCGCGCTGGTTGGGCGCAAGACCCACACTCTCTAATCCCAGATCCTTGGTCAACGGAATCCGACCTGTAGCAACTAAGCAAGCATCAACTTCTAGAACTTCAATTACTTTTTTGGTTTTAGCGTCGGTCAGTTCGATCTTCACAGGCGCACCTGCGGTGATCTTGGTGGCGAATACACCTGTGCGGGTTTCGATGTCGCGAGGCTTTAGCAAAACCCGTTCCGCGATCTTGGCTATGTCAGGATCAAACCCTGGCATTAGTACATCCAAAGCTTCGACCATGGTTACTTCGGAGCCAAGCGCCGTATAGACATCGGCAAATTCTAAGCCAATGTAACCGCTACCGATGATCGCCACCCATTGCGGCAAGGTTTCCAGACGCACCGCCTGATCGCTGGTAAATACAGTTTTGCCATCAAGTTCTACACCGCGTGGTACAAATGGCTCCGAACCCGTAGCGAGAATAATCTCCTTAGCCGTATAAATTTTGTCGCCAACGCTAACCTTTTGCTGACCTGCAATCCGCCCCCGCCCTTCGAGAATATCTACGCCTAGCCGTTTGAGGCTATTGGTTAAGTCGCCGCGTAATTTTACAACTAGATTATCGGCATGACTAGCGATCGCACCGCGATCAAAATTGACTTCACCGACCTCAATACCGAGCGCTTTGAGGTGATGCTTGGCTTTCATTTCGCGCACCCGTCCCGATGCTGCCAGCAATGCCTTGGAGGGGATGCAACCACGATTAACACAGGTTCCACCCATGACGCTATCTTCGATGATCGCAGTTTTGAGCCCACAGGCGATCGCATGGAGTGCCGCGCCATGTCCACCAACGCCTGCGCCAACAATGATCAAGTCGTAATCAAATTTGTCCGACACCAATTTTTCTCCAGTAGAATCGATCTCTTATTTTGGCATCGTTTTGCCCCAGTTGTGGATATTACAGCGCTTTGCGCTTAATCCTAAACCAGAGAAAATGATAGAAGCGTTGCTTTGCAACGCTTTTGTGAATTAAGAACTAAACCCAAAAAAGAGAGGCGGCGCTCCGCGCCGCCTCTCTTTTTTGGGTCGCAAGACTTGCGATAGTTAAGCGAAAAAACCTTAAAACCCAAAAAGCTATGGCGCACGCGCAGCGTGCGCCATAGCTTTTTGGGTTCTGGGTTTTATTTGCTTAGATACTTACACAATTTGTTCACTTATCTCGACTAGACGGAAGTTGGCAGGGAACTTTCCATCTATTTTGATTTGTTTAATGTATTCAGAGGGAATGCGCCATAGCAGTTTGACATCTAGCGCCCTAACAATGTCACCGCGATCAATTATCCCAGCTACAGAACCAACAGGCGATCGCACAATTACATAGCGTAGTTGCTTCTGTTCTATTAAGTTAATGATTTCGTAGATTTTAGTTTTTGAATCTACCGTATCAATCTCATCAAAGGGCTTGATTAGTGACTGAATCGTTCTTGATTGCCACATCTCACTATCGATATTCCGAATTGAATTTGCAGAAATAAGTCCGCGATCGCGCCCATTGGAAGAAGCAATATAAATAGGATTAGCATCCTTTTCTTCCATCAGCAGAAATTTATCCGCAAAGTCTCGTAACGACATATCTGTATCTACTAGGCGGAAGTCTCTGGTCATGGACATCTCCGCATCAATATCTATCAGAGCCTCTCGCAAGTTGTTGAGATAAAGATAACCACCCGCGCTACCAAACAGGAACCATCCTAAAAATAGGAGAAAGATACCAGAAAAATTTGAGAGCAGCACCAGTCCACCCCAAATCATGATCAAAACCCCAAACACTTGTCCCGATCGCGAAGCCCATCGGATACCAGCAAAGCGATCGCCTGTGATTTTCCAAATGGCTGCTTTTAAAATATAACCACCTTCAAAAGGCAGGGCAGGAATCAGGCTGAACACAGTAAAAATAATATTAATTCGCGCAATATTTAAAGAGATGATTGTCCAAATCGTGCGAGAGTTGCCAATACTGGCAGGAAGTGTTTCGAGGATTTTAGGATCAGTCGAAAATACGGCATCACCAGCTAGTAGCCATGCGACTGTAAAGCCCGCCACACCAAAAAATAAGCTGACAAGTGGTGCAGCGATCGCAATACTAAACACAGAGAAGGGATCTTTGGGTTCTGGCTCAAAGGTAGTCGTCCCGCCCATAAATTTGATATTGATCGCACTAGTTTTTACCCCTTGTGCTTGACTCATTAGTCCATGGGCGATCTTGCTCGCGGCGATCGATAGGAAAAACAAAACTGCGGTGATTGCTCCGTAGCCCAATGAGAATGATGGCGATAGCTTTGTATAGGCAGCACTCAACCAAACGGCAAGAAAGCCGATTACCAAAAACCAAGATGCATCGATGTATATGGGAATCCCAAGAATGCTGCCGATGCGGATACCGCCTCTCATGATGTACTTTTCCTAATTGATCTATTGACGAAGTGAGCAGATAGGTTTTTTGCTAGCAAAAAACCTATCCATGACATTTTAGCTTTTATCTTTGTCGTAACTCGCGTTGCCGCGCAAAGCACCAAACCTAAAGAGATTTTTAAAAGTGCCGCTTTGCGGCGCAACTCGTTTCTGGTTTTTATTGTTTGAAATGGCGGTTTAAATAGACGATCGCACTTTCGCGATCGCTTATTACCCCATCAAGTTGTGCTGAGCGCAAATTTTGCAATATTTCGCCCATCTGTTTACCTGACGGGTATCCCATATTTTTAAGATCTGATCCTGTTAAGGGAGATTTAATCATTTGCCACTGAGTGAGATAGTTCCAAATGCTGTGCCGCTCAGTCATATCAAGCTTCATTGCGGCAATGATCAAGGTTTGAGTGTCAAATTTTTGGAAATATTGGCTTATTATCGAGACTTTAGGAAGATCTTTTAAAAGTTTGGGGGCGTTCTCAACTAGCTCACTCAGTTTCGTGAATCTGTTTTTTTGCTCAGGTGTTAGTCCTAAATCTATTTGAATGGCGATCGCAGGGCTGACATAGGACAGTAATAGTTCTAGCCCTAATGTTAACGATGAAATCGCTTCGTAGCTCTTTTGATGCTGTCGTTTGAGGCAGTTTAGCCAATATTGCGATCGCCGCCATTGGTGTTTAAAGGAATTAGCTAGATTTTGAGGCAACCTCAAAGTTGGATCTATACATCGCAAAATATCTAGATCTTGTAAAACTGCAAACATTTGTGCTGATTTAGGCTCTGCAAGCGTATAAAGCAATTCAGAACGCAATCTTGCCCCACCGATCGCGTCATGGATGCCACTTGATGTTGTAGCGATGATATCGGCGGATGTCTCAATGGCAATCGCCAGATCTAGGCGAATGGCAAATCTGACCACCCGAAAGAGGCGACGCGGATCTTCGACAAAGCTGCCTTGGCGAATGGCGTGTACTTGTCGGCGCGCGAGATCAGCTAAGCCATCAAATTGATCGATGACTTCACCCTTAGTTCCTTGCTCTCGATCTAGCTGCACCGCAAGGGCATTAATTGTAAAGTCACGTCGATATAGGTCTTGATCAATCGTGGTCGCTTCTACCTGCGGATTCGCGCCAGCATAGGCATACACCTCACGCCGCGCCGTCGCTAGGTCGATCGCAAATTCATGATGATTTGCTGAGGCTTGCCAATGGATTTCCGCAGTTTGAAATTTTTCGTGAACTTGTAATTTTGTCTCTGGGAAAAGTTGATGCAAAGCGATCGCTACTTTTATTCCTGCCCCAGTAATTCCTGACTCAAACGCCCCATCAAATACTAAGTCTAGATCCTTGGGAAAAGGATGCTGTCGATCTTGCTCTTTTTGTTGGTTCAGGATCGCATCACGGACTATTCCCCCCACCGCAAAGGCTCGCAAGTTTAAATCCCGCGCAATATCTGTAATTGCTAAAATTACTTGCCATTGCAGAGGACTAAAAAAGCTTTCAAAGTTGATTAAATACATTGCAACTCGCTTTTAACCTTACGATAATGACTAGAAATTGCTTGGATTTAGAAATTATATGAACTATTTGGTCAGTGTTTGGGGCGATCGCATAAAAGCCGAGGAGGTTTACACACTCCTAGAATCACAGAAATTTCCGATGGAATCTATTTCTATTCTCGGAAAAGGCTACAAAAGCGCTGAGGAATTTGGCTTCATCGATCCGATTGTCCAAGGGCGCAAACAAGCTTTTTTGATGTCATATTGGCTAGTTCCTTTTGGCTTTCTATCGGGAGTTGGGTTTAGTCTAGTGACTGATCTGCATACCTTTAGCTGGGCAGGCGCGATCGGCAACCATGTGATTGGTGGTTTGTTAGGAGCTGTTGGCGGCGCGATGGGTAGTGTTTTTGTGGGCGGCGGTGTCGGTGTGGCAACTAGCAGTGACTCTGTGCCAATGCGTAATCGCCTTGATGAAGGCAAATATTTGATCGTTGTTCAAGGTACTGATCAGCAAGTAGTTCGCGCTAATCAAATTATGCGTCCATTGCGCCCTGAAAATATTCAAGGATACATTGCCCCCTAGTCATTAACCCAAAAAGCTGAGGCGCACGCGCAGCGTGCGCCTCAGCTTTTTGGGTTAATGACAGCGCACAGCGCTGTCATAAAATCCAAAAAATTCTTTGAAAGTGTTGCTTCGCAGCACTTTCAAAGAATTTTTTGGATTACTCAAAGCCTTAACAGGCTGTAATTCAACAAAAAATAAAAAAGAATGGCGGTGCTTTGCACTGCCATTCTTTTTCTGTATTAAGAAACCAGATGATGAGTGGCGGCGCGAAGCGCCGTCACTCATCATCTGGCAAAAGTTTAGATAAATACAAAGCTAGAAGATGTCAAGCTAGCCGTATTAACGCCTGTAAGGGTCGCAATTACAGAACCACTAATTGCAATGTTATTGCCACTGCGAACTAAGTCCGCAAAACCAAAACCTGCGCCTTGGAAACCAATTACATCAGTACCAATCTGGAAGTCAACAATCGTGTTTGCGGATTGAACAATGTCGCCAGTAAAGATCCAGAACTGATCAGCCCCAGCACCGCCAGACAACAAGTTGCCGCCGCCTTCGCTAGCGAAGAACTTGTCAACACCATCACCACCAAGAGCGCGATCGCCAAATCCGAGGAAGAAAGTATCATCGCCAGCACCGCCAGATATGCGGTTGCCGCCTTTGCCTTCAGTTGCCTCAAAGATGTCGTTACCGTCGCTGCCAAATACGCGATCGTTTTTATTGACAAAGATAGTGTCATTGCCACTGCCCAAGTCAATGCGATTATCGCCAGCGTCAGCAAATGCAGACACAAAGCCAAGGTCAACTCGATCATTACCTGCACCTGTAAACAGGATGTCTTTGCGACCATCAAAGGTTTGATTAGGAAGCGCAATTAGATCATCATTACCAGTAGTTCCACCAGTAGTCAATGTGGGCGCAGTCGATGCGAACTTAATTGTGGCAACAATTGGA
>JBBQRB010000119.1:0-10958 GCA_038215315.1 Pseudanabaenales cyanobacterium | reverse complement strand
TCGCCAACTTGGGGCTTTTCTTTGGCGGTTTCAGGCAAGAAAATTCCACCTGCGGTTTTTTCTTCTTTAGCGCTTACTTTAATAAATACGCGATCGGCTAAAGGCTTTACGGTAGTTACGTTTAATGTCGTTGTTGCCATTGGTATTTACTCAGTTGACTAGCATTTCTTGGCTTTGTCTAGAGTCGTTTAGCACTCTATGTGACTGAGTGCTAATTTAACCGAAATGGTTGCAATGTCTATAGTGTGGTTTACCGAACTGACTAAGAGCAAAGCAGGTGACGCTTCATGTTGCCGTGCTAAAGCCAAAAAAGAAAAAGGCGGCGCTTCGCGCCGCCTTTTTCTTTTTTGTGATAAACCAGAAGCTGCGCTTAGGGCAGCTTCCTTAAATACTAGGCTTCCTCTTTTTCTTCGCCTTGCAGCTTTAGTAAGAAGTATCCGAAGGCAATACCGACAGGAATTAGTACCATCGATAAGACCATTGCGTTACCTATTTCTCCCATGATTTTCTCTTTAAATAAATAATATTAACTTGATATTGCTTTAGGGATTTTACCGTAAAAAGCAGGTCATAATTAAATCCAAAGCCAAAAAGCTGTGGCGCACGCTCCGTGTGCGCCACAGCTTTTTGGCTTTGGGTTATATAAAACCGATTTTTCTAAATTATGACCTCTACATCGATCGCATCTGCATAGTCTTCGTGATTAGACTCAGCTTGACTGTTCTTGGATTTATGAGTACTTGGATCATTTTGATAAGATCCTGCTATTTCAGCCTCATCTAACCAAACTGGGCGAATCTCGTAATGAACTCGTAAATTACTTGGGGTACTACGCTCGGCTTCACGGACAAACCTGTTGGCTTCCCATTCTGCTTGAAATGTATTGATCAACTTGAGAGTTTTTAGGCGCTGCCGTTCTAGATATGTCCATACTTCCCAAGCATTGTATTCAGGCTCTTGAGGTGTTTCAATCGTTTCTTCGGGTTCAGAAGCCACTTCAGAGTTATCGTCGTTATCTAAAAATTTTGGGTTGTCATTAGTGAGATCGCTATTTGTTTGCTCCACAAATTCGGATGTTGAAGGCTTTACATTGTCTTCAATATCGCGAGTATGACTAGATACTTCTTGTGATGATGTGGACTCTGAGCCAAACTGCGATCGCGCTAGACTTTTGATCTCTTTAGCCCGAATTTGTTTAATTAAAGGTCGATCATCTGCGATCGCCTTCACCTCTATTGCCGTTTGGGACTGATCGACCCATCCTTTAAACGTAACTTCTTCGCCGTTGATTGTTAAGCGATCGCCAACTTCTAATGCAAATCCCGCTAACGAATTAAATAATGGCTTGGCGTTTGACGATGAACTAAATCCACTAGCACGATTACTAACTTGGCTGTGGTCATCTCCCCTTGGGACAGATACATTAGGGACAGATACATTTGCCTGACTAGATTTCCCTTTGTCAATCAGGCTTTGGACTCCCCCAATTGCGTCCTCAGGTCACCAATTTGAGAATATAACGGCGCAAGACAACTTTCGACATATTTCAAAAGATCGTCATGTAAGATGAACGGAGTTGGCTCCGATGCTATTTCTGGTGATATTTCTGATATTGGCTCTGGCTCAAATTCGCGACTGACTAAGTTTAAAATCCAATCTGCGATCGCTTGTTGTTTGATATCAGCTTTTATTTTGATTTGGCTCAGCAAAGGTAGAGGAAACCGAATATTTACCTGTTTTGTCCTGTGAGGAGTCGGCATTATTTGCCCTTACTTAAAGTTTTTGAGTATTTAATTATAGCAATCGTCATTACAAAACCCACAAAGAAGAGGCATCGCACTTAGTGCGATGCCTCTTCTTTAGCTCTATAGACATTTCGTTATCTGAAAATTATTTGAATTGTAAAGGGGATTTCCCCAATGAAAGTGTAACCATTATCCACAAAGCCAAGCTAGAGCAGGCAAACGTGGAAATAACTCCTAAAAAAAAGCTATTCCAAACGATAATCATTTTGCTCTTCTCCTGAATGCAAATTCTAGCCGTACAGCAATATTTACATTTTAATATGGTGTTAAGAATATCTGTGATTACTGACAAAATTTAACAATTAATTCTAGGCAATAAAAACAAGTAATTTGTTCCACGCTTATCAGTTCTGAGCAGCGACTTTCAAAACTCAATAAATAACCCAAGCTCAAAAAGCTGTGGCGCACGCGGAGCGTGTGCCACAGCTTTTTGGGTTTGGCATTTAATTATGTCCACCTACTTACAGCAGATTGCGAACAAACCCACCACTAACTTTTTTGTTAAAGCCCCGCGAAGCGGGGCTTTTACAAAAAAGTTGGGTTTGGTTTGATAGGAATTTGCTGTGAAGTCTAAAAAGCTGTAGCGCACGCTGTACGTGCGCTACAGCTTTTTGAGTTTGGTTTTCTTTTATCCACTTGGTTATTTCGGTTTGGTAAATGTCCATGTCAAGACTTTAATTGGGGCTTGTTTGAGAGCATCGATCAAAGCATCATTACTTTCATACTTCAGTTCTGATAAATGGCAAGATTCGACATTAACTGTGAACTCGTCATCGACAAAGCTCCAAGGTTCTATGGTTAAATTTCCGTTCGCTAAACAGCGCAGATCGTAGCGCTGGTTATCCATGCCATGGGTAATCTCTAATGCTCTACCATCCTCTGGAACTTGTCGCTGTACCAAAATCAGAGAGAGGCGATCGCAAAATTGCAGAAACCCATAGGCAAGATCTGCTTGCTCTTTAGTTATATCTAAATCTTTTTGCAACTGTTCTTGATTTCGCGATTGCGTTTCAAGAAAACTACGCCAATCTTCAGAAAGTTCTTTTTTGTTTTGATTGAGACAGCTGGCGTGCATAGAACTTAGCATAGCCACCCATCGCCCTCTATAGCGAGATTCATCCAAGTGCTTTTTCAAAGCCTCTGATACTTCTGGGGACTCTTTTCCTAAAGTGAAGTCTAAAGGCGCACCAACTTCGGTTAAGTGACTACCTTCCCATTCCTTTTCAAGATCGTCATGATGCGAGATTGCAGCAATCGTCTCATAAAGGCGAAGTGGAGCATGGGAGCGTTTCCAATGTCCACCCAATTGAGCTGCTAGTAAAGCATGGGCGCGCTGATAGATCGTTTCCCATCCGTCTTGTCTCTGATTTACAATCATAGATTTATTCTCGCTGCTCCAGAGCTAAATTTTTGGATTAAACTTATCACCGCCGATGCGGCGCGATCGCCAATAAGCTGCTCTTGGTCATAGCCTAATACTAATTCCCAAGCCTGCTGAGGATACATATCTGCTAAGGGCAGAGCCACATCAGTTAGCATCCATTGACCGTGACGTTCATCTTCGCGAATATGTAATTCCCAGTAACTCATGGCGACACTAGATAGTTGTAATCGTTTTGCTGCAAACATATAGTCGGTATAGAAGGATGGACCAGCGATCTCAAAATAGGTCAAGCCGCCGTTGTAACGCAAAAAATGGCGTTTGCGTTCTGTCAGCAAGAAATTGTGATTGATACTAGCCAAAACCTGCCAAGGCACTAGATCGAAATAAGCTTCGGGCTGCGTATTTAGATTCAATTCCGCCATCATTTGGGCAAAGAAAGTAGAATGCTTGCGATTCAGACGACCGTTGCCATATTCTTCTAGTAATACTCGAACCAGAGTTGATTGAATTTCATTACTAGTACCGCCTAAAATTCGGGAGAGCCGACTTGCTTCGACCAGTCCATCTAGAGATGCGATCGCTAATAGGATGCGATATCCCTCTAAATTCATGTCCTCACGCAAATAGCGCTTTGCCTCAGATAGTTGAGGCTGTAAGTCTCGGGCGGCTCTTTGCCTCAAGCCTTGTTTTGCTGATCCTGTATCCAATTTTTCTGACATATCCACTTGCGTGAGTTCCCAAGTTTGCCAGTTTGACTCTAGGCGATCGCGCAAGAAATGGAGATAAATAGAGCGTTCATTCTCGTAATTACAGAGGGCATCGTACCAAAATAAATTTAGACGATTTAGACGGTAGAGGATTCTCTGTAAAAATCTGGATGCTATTTCAGAGTCCTTTGTCTCTCCATAAGCATTAGCTGAGGCTGTGGCGATCGCTATTTCTAGATCTTTAACTAGCATAGGCTGGATTTTAACCTGCTCATCTAAATTTTTTAGAGTTAGAAGTCGATCAAACTGTTGTTCGACTTTCTCATAACCGTAAGTTAGAGGCAGCCATGAAGTTTCTAATTTTGCTTTAGCGGTCAACATTAAATTTGTCATAGTACGGCGTATTAGTTTTTGATAGGTATACAGGAATTGCTGAAAGCGCGGCTCAACGATTAAGCCTAGCGATCGCCCAAGTGGTATAAGAACCAATGGGACTCCAAAGTAGGTAAGGCCCGAGTAACAATACTGCCCAAGCGGAAATTTGCCAAACTGCTAGAGCTAGCAATATTCCTAACCCAAAGCCGACTAAACCCACAAAGGTTCCTAATTTAAGATTGCGCGATCGCAATGTAATCGGTATATAGGCAATAATCGCTATTTCTAGAAGTAGATAAAATGCCATTATCAACCAACCTATAGAACCACCCGCTCCTGCTTCCCAAACCAGATAAGCAGAAATGCCTCCACAGATTAAAATCACTGTCCAAATCACAGGAATCAACGCCTCAAAGGTCAGCCATCGGGGACGGCGAAGCTGCTTAAACCATTTAATATCGCTAGGTGAAATCAAAATTGCACCCAAAGAAACCAAGAAAGTAATCGGCGCGATCGCCATCCATGACTTAATCATTGCGGGTCACGAAATAAAGGACTAACTCACCTTACGCAGAGTTCTCTAAGACCCTCACCCCTAGCCCCTCTCCCATTAAGGGAGAGGGGAACCAGAAAACTAATCTCACTCCCCTTCTCCCTCGTGGGAGAAGGGGTTGGGGGATGAGGGGGGGATCTTCGCTCTGCGTAAAATAAAGGACTAATTAGGCTAAGCAGATCTAAAGTTCGTATACACCGCCGCGCTCCAACGCCTTTTGATATGTATGACGTTGATGAATGCGATTTAGGAAATCCATAAGCTTAGGACGACTCGTACTTAGTCCTGCCCTCGCTGTCGCCGCCTCTAGTGGGAAGCTCATCTGGATATCGGCGGCGGTAAACTCATTACCCGCAAACCATTCAGTTTTTCCAAGTTCTGCTTCTATATAATCTAGATGCAGTGAGATTTGAGGTGCGATAAACGAGCTTTTGGCACGACCAGAGATCGCTCTAGCGATCGGACGGACAAAGAATGGCATTGACTGCTTCTCGATTTGGTCAAAAGCGAGCTTGAGTAGTAGTAACGGCATCAGTGAGCCTTCGGCATAATGTAGCCAGTATGTATAGCGCGATCTCTCTGGCGTATCTACAGCAGGAATAAGCCGTCTGTCGCCGTAGCGTCCAACTAGGTATTCGACAATTGCTCCAGATTCGGCAACAGTCTGTCCGTCATCAGTAATCACTGGTGACTTACCAAGCGGGTGTATCTTACGCAGCGATGCTGGCGCTAGCATAGTTTTTGAGTCGCGCTCATAGCACTTGATTTCATATTCCAATCCCAGCTCTTCTAGTAGCCAGAGAATACGCTGCGATCGCGAGTTGTTTAAATGGTGGACAGCGATCACTAAATTAGTTCCTTGGCTAACGATTCTGAGATAGATAGTCTTCTCTTTGGCTTCTACATAAACGTTCAAAGGGAGCATCTCACTTTGGCGCTAAGTATAAATATTTACAACACAAATTTAACCTTTTAGCTTTTTACTAGAAAGGCAATTTGTCAAAGCAATTTGTCAAAAAATCTTGGTTTTACTTGCTTTTGATTCTAAGTATGAATACTCTGTTCCAAAGTGAGACGCTCCTACGCTCAAATCTTGGAAAACTTGTGCAAACAACTCTTGGATCTTCTGTGGATCGTCGCATTTCTCAATTTCTGAATATAGGATATCTACTTTTTTATGATCCATCCGCAGGACATTCTCAATTTTCAAATCTGGCTGATCAGCGGCTTGCGTAACCACACTGCCAAAGATGATAGATAGTGCCGCCATCGCATCATGCACTCTCGCCCAAACACCTTGATCCGCTTCTTCTCCTGTCAACTCGCGAGTTCCCAAAATTTCAAGAATGCCTTTAAGCTGCTCTTGATGGGCGCGGTTTTCAAAATTGACCGCGTTAAGTGGTGTGATCGCATGGGTAATATCGACACCGACAACTTGAGCCGCTTTGTGAACAATCAGTCCAGACATTACTTGAGCGTGCTTGAGAAGTTCATGGCTGCCTACTTTTTCGTACAAGCTTAGCTGAGAACTTTGCATCATCATTTGCGACTGATGCACCATCTCATTGACTGTTTCATTGGGCTTAGCTTGGATGCCGTAAGCCGTGATTACAGTCTCCATAACATCTAGATTTTTCCGATCATCATCCAACATTTTTTGGAGGCGATCGCAAATTTCTGAATCGCTGCATTCGCCAACAAGTTGATGCTCATTGGCAATCAGCGAGTTCTGAAACATTCTGATATCCGCCAATTTTTCAGCGATCGCATTACGCTTAGAATCAGTTACTGTGAAAGTCATAGGTTCTCCTTGAATGCGTATATATACAATTGTTGTGCTTGTCTATATCTTCTGATAAAGATTTAGAATAGATATCGAGAAATGACTTCTTCTCAAATTTTTGAATATGGAAGAATGTCATTTTTTAGCAAATCTCGAATCGCGTTGTCTTTAATCATGCCTATTCTGACTAAGTCAATGAGCAGACCGCTCATTTGTTCGCGATCCATTTTCAGAACAGAATCTCCCACTAATTTCATTTGAAATTCTTGTTCTAGATTCAAACTGAATGAGTTGATGTTCACGATAGACCTCTAATTAACAAATTTGTTAATAAAACCACTTTGACTGGTGGACGGGTTATGTTGAGCATGAATTGTATTAACTGATGAACTTCGTAACAAAACGATATATGAGCATTATCCAATCAGTTGAAAGACTCGAAAAGCTGAGGCGATCGTAAAATCAATCATCTAGAAAACCAACTGATATTACATAGAAGTTTTTAAAGCCCTCACCCCTAGCCCCTCATCCCCCAACCACTTCTCCCCTCGTGGGAGAAGTGGTTGGGGGATGAGGGGCAATCTTCGCTGCACGTAACATCAGAATCAACAAAAAATTCTGGCAACAAATCCCAATTTCTTAAACCAAAAATAGTTGAGAAGGATCAAGATGCAACTGCCAAGGTAACGGATGTTGATTAAACCCTAACCACTTCTCTTTAAATACTTCTGCTTGCAGATGATAATCCCAATCATGGGCAGGAGCATCATTTAATTTGAGGTATAAGGTCATTCGGTGCGGTGTTTCTGTAGTGCGAACTAACCAACAGGGAATTATGTTTGGCAAATTATTTTTGACTGAATTCTCTAGAAACGCTACATGGTGAGCGCGAATGCCTACGTAAGTTGGTAAGTTTGAGCCTGTGTAGTTATTAACTTGTAACTGACAACCCCAATCGAGAGCTTCAATGAGATTGGTAGCGATCGCCTCAATGCGGGAGAAATTTTTGCACCCCGTAAGTCTCGCTGTCTCAACATTAGCAGGACAGTCAAAAACGGCTGACTTCTCGCCATAACTCTTCACCTGACCGCGATCTAAAATTAATAAGTTTTGACAAATGCGATAAGCCTCATCGATATTGTGGGTAACAAAGAGAGTAATTCCTTTGTAAGTGCTGAGAGCGGAAATTAGTTCCCGTTCCATTTGGCTACGGAGGTGTGTGTCTAGTGCCGAAAATGGTTCGTCGAGCAGTAAAATATCGGGTTGACTAATCAATGCTCTAGCAAGGGCGACGCGCTGCTGCTGACCACCTGAAAGTAGATGCGGGTAGCGATCGCCAAATCCTTGAAGTTCGATACTTTGTAATTGCTCGGAAACTTTTTGTCTAACCTGCGATCGCGACATTTCTTTGGATAAACCAAACGCAATATTTTGAGCCACAGTCAGGTGTGGAAACAGCGCATAATTTTGAAAGAGAAAACCGATATGGCGATCGCGACTAGGTAAATTAATATCTTTGACACTATCGAATAAAACCTTACCATTAATCACAATTCGCCCGCTTGATGGGGTTTCTATACCAGCAATACACTTAAGTAGCATACTTTTCCCTGTGCCTGATGCCCCCAAGATACCAATAGATTTGTCAGCACATTGCAGAGCAATTTGTAAGTCAAATTCTGGTAACAGTTTATTGATATCAATGAATAAGCCTTGATTGGTGATTGGTAATTGGTGATTGCTAATTGGCGATTGAAATTTTTCCTTTTTCCTTTTTCCTTTTTCCTTTTGCTGCTCTCGCTGACTTGCCCATAAATGCGATAAGGCGATCGCTGAAAAAGAAATCGATAAGATTACGGCTGTCCAAAGCCAAGCTTCCTGAGTCGCCCCTGCTTCCACGGCTGCATAAATGGCAAGCGGAATTGTCGTGGTTTGTTCGGGGATATTCCCCGCTAGCATCAGAGTTGCGCCAAATTCGCCTAAACCTCTGGCAAAGGCAAGCATTGCTCCCGCCAAAATCCCAGGAAAAGCTAGGGGTAAAGCGATCTGCCAAAAAACTTGCAACTCTGAAGCACCAAGGGTTTTCGCGGCTCGGAGTAAGTTTCCATCCACTTGCTCAAACGCACCTTGGGCAGTTTTATACATTAACGGAAAAGTGATAACTACTGATGCAATCACACCCGCATACCAAGTGAAAATGATATTAAAATGGAATAATTGCAAAAACTTTCCCATCCAGCCATACTGTCCAAATAGTTGCAATAAGACAAAGCCGACAACAGTGGGCGGTAACACAAGCGGTGCAAGGAATATACTATCAAATACTACTTTCCACTTGCCACGATATTCCAAGAGAATATAAGCTGCCATTATCCCTAAAAAGAATGTAAAAAAGATGGCAGTAACTGCCACCTTTAGAGATATCCATAATGGAGAAAAATCAAAGGGTACTGAATCCATATTTCTCGAAAATAGTCTTGGCTGGTTCGCTGGATAGAAATTCTAGATAGGATGTGGCGCTCGGTTGATTGGTACTTTTTTGTAAAACAGCGATCGGATAGACAATCGGCTTATGAAGTCTAGCATCAAGGACTTGCACTACTTTGACTTTAGTAGAAGTTTTTACATCCGTTGCATAGACAATTCCTGCTTGAGCATTGCCAGACTCGACAAATTGCAGTACTTGCCGCACATTATTCCCTAAGACAAATTTTGATTGGACATCTTGGAATAGTTCTAATTTAGTCAAAACTTGTTTAGCATATTGACCAACAGGAACGCTGCGAGGATCGCCGATCGCAATTCTTTTGATATTAGCTGTAGTTAAGTCTTTCAAATCACTAATATCATTCTTATCCGCAGGCACAATTAATACGAGGCGATTGCTCAATAAATCGCGACGGGTATCAGGAATGATTAAGCCCTTTTTTTGTAACTCATCCATTTGCTTCGCGGCAGCGGAAATGAAGACATCGACGGGAGCGCCGTTAATGATTTGTTGTTGCAAGTTGCCCGAACTTCCAAAATTATTGCGAATTGCTACGTTAGATTTTGCTTGGCTATATATAGTTACAATTTCGCTCAAAGCATCTTTGAGACTTGCTGCTGCCGAAATCGTCAATTGCACATTTTCCTGTTTGACTGACGGAAATGCTGATTGACTGACTACGGGTTTAGTCGTCTGCTCGATCGCTGGTGAGAAAAGTTGACATCCTGCGATCGCACACAAAGTGATCACAATTAAAGAAAGAAAAGTGATAACTCTCTTTTTGTTCATAGGAACCTCTAATGGAATTATTTTCTAGCGAAATATAGCTATAAGCAGGTAGATAAAAGAAACCTTAAAACCCAAAAAGCTGTGGCGCACGCGCAGCGTGCGCCACAGCTTTTTGGGTTTGGGTTTTCTTTTGCCTACCTACTTAACTACTCCTTTCCCAGTAAAAGATTAGTGGTGCGGCGCTTCGCGCCGTACCACTAGTTCTTGGGTTTTAATATCTATTCTTACACTGGGAAGGGAGTAGCATAGGGGACTCAAAAATCTTGATCAACCATAGACCAAGAAAATCTCTTGACTATCGTACTCCTCACGAAGTATTCTCTGGGGCATCAGAGCCTGTTGCACTTCAAATTTGAATGGCGGTTCTGCACATGAGAAGGAATTTGCATAATCAATTTTTTACTCCTTCACATCAATCGCACCGTGAAACATTCCCATACCACATGAATATTGATAATTGCCCACAGTTTGAGGCGTAAATTCAATTGGTGTAGTCGTATTTAGAGCTAAGTCTTGAGCAATATGAAATTCAGGAAAGAGAACTTTTTCCAAACAGCTATTAGGATCGCGGCGAATGAAGTTTAGTCGCACTGGCTGTCCGCGTTTGACGGTAACTAACGATGGGCTGTAACCACCATCTACAGTGATGCTAACTTCCTGTATGCCATCACTGGTTTCGGCATTTTGAGACTTTGGTTTACTAAACAAAAACCACCATAGCTGGGCGCTAATTAGGGCTAGTCCACCTGCGGTTAAGCCGATTTTGAGGGCAAGCGGTTGTTCGATTTTTTGAAATTGGGGCGATCGCGTAGAATTTTCCTCTTTCATTTTGGCTGCCGATACGCTGGATGCGATCGCACTGAAAACAGTGAGGCTAAAGATTAGATTTAGAAATTTGATTTTTAGCATAGTTGTATTTCCTATAGCAGTCAGGATGTGGAAGTTAAAGTCCATAACAAGGGGCTTAAGCCCCTTGTTAGATTTAGAAATTTGACTTTTAGCATATTTGTATTTCCTATAGCAATCAGGATGTGGAAGTTAAAGCCCATAACAAGGGGCTTAAGCCCCTTGTTA
>JBBQRB010000118.1:0-11017 GCA_038215315.1 Pseudanabaenales cyanobacterium | reverse complement strand
GTTTGCTACTAGATTTCGCGATTTGCCGTTCCGACTCAGATTACCTATTTTTACTTTGGCTTTGCTATCAATTGATATTCTCAAGGATTTGCTATTCTGGTCTGATTCTTGGTTGACTTGATGCACGTTCTCAAAAATTGCGTCCGTTTCAGGGATCTTTTTCAATGTCCAGTTAGTTTTTTTGCTGCGTCTTTGAATGTTGCTTTTACTTCTTCGCTTAGCATTTCGTCGCCTCTTTTACTTCTTTAATAAATGGTACTTTATTTTCTCGCTCGTCCCTAACTGTAAATATTATCTCCGCAACTTTGGGAGTAAATGCTGGTAGTGGTTGGTTCCATCTCAGTCTCAAGGGTAATCAAACGCAAATCCAAACTGCGATCGCTTATCTTAATGATCTTGATATTGAGATTTGGGAAGACAATAGTGAAACGAATACGGCGCTATGATTTCTAAAAAAAGAGCGGCGCTTAGCGCCGCTCTTTTTTTTGAAGACTAAGCAATTTTTGCAAATGTCTTAGTTTTTAGAGGTTTGACATAGACTTCTTTTTGAGGATGGAGAGAGAGACTGTCAAAGCGATCGCGATCTAGTTTGACGACGAGTTTTTGATTGTCTTTAAGTAATAATTCGGCATGACCTTCGCGACCGAGATTAAAGACATAGCTTACGGTAGCAGGAGTGAAATTAGATGAGGGTTCATTCTGAATTAATAAATCATGAGGACGCAAAAATACTTTTTGGTGATCTTCAATTTCTAGATGTGGGAATAGACGATGAGCGCTAGAAATAATATTAGTCTCGCCAATAAAGCGCATCACGAATTCTGAGGCAGGATTATCATAGATTTCCGCAGGTGTACCGATTTGTTCAACTCTGCCGTGATTCATAATCACGACCTTATCAGCGACTTCCATCGCTTCTTCTTGGTCATGGGTTACAAAGATGGTAGTTACATGGACTTCGCTATGCAATTCACGAAGCCATGTGCGGAGTTCTTTGCGAACTTTGGCATCTAATGCTCCGAAAGGTTCGTCAAGTAATAAAGTTTTGGGTTGAGCCGCTAGCGATCGCGCAAGGGCTACACGTTGACGCTGACCACCTGATAGTTGAGAAGGATAGCGATCGCCTAGTCCTCTAAGTTGAATCAGGTCTAGCAATTCATCAACTTTTTGTTTAACTATACTTTTAGATGCTTTACGGATGTTTAAGCCAAAGGCAATATTGTCACGCACGGTTAAATGCTTAAACAAAGCGTAGTGCTGAAATACGAAACCAATCTGACGTTCCTGTACCGATCTAAAAGTTGCATCTTCGTCTTCGATCCAGACTTGACCATGATCAGGATTTTCTAGTCCAGCCATAATTCTTAAGAGCGTTGACTTACCTGAACCCGATGGACCAAGCAGAGCCACCAACGAGTCACTCTCTACTTTCAAATTAACATTATCAACTGCAAGGAAATCGCCAAACTGCTTGGTAATATTTTGAACTAGAATGCTCATCGTGACTCACTACATCAAAAAAATTTTTGTGACCTGATGTACTTTTACCATTAAAAACACATTATGTCTACGTATTTGCCGTAGATTATACAATTAGGGATATCGCTACTCCCTTCCCAGTATAAGAATAGATATTAAAACCCAAGAATTAGTAGTGCGGCGCGAAGCGCCCCACAACGAAAATTTAACAGGGAAAGGAGTATCAAAATTAACATTTTCATAAAATGCTAAGCTTTAACTGAATTTATCGACAGTTATCCACTACCAAATCCACAATCCTATGTTTACCGAAGTTCAAATCGAGAACTATAAGTCTATCCAAAGCCTCAAGATAAATTTGGGTCGGGTTAATGTGTTCATCGGTGAAAATGGTTGTGGTAAGAGCAATATTTTAGAAGCGATCGCTCTAGCGGCTGCGGCTGCGGGTAATAAGTTAGATAATGAGTTTTTATACTCTAGAGGAATCAGAGTTACCGAACCAAAATTTATGAGATCTGCTTTTGATAAAGAAAATATTGTAAGGGAAATCAGAATTAATGTAGCGGATTCTGAACAACTTATATTAAATTTTGTTATGCAGCATGACAATAAGCCTTATTCAAATTGGACTCAGGTTAGTGCATTTGGCAAATCTAAAACTGGATTAATTAGTCAAAAGCAAAAGACAGATGTAGAACAAAAATCTCATGGTGCAGCAGATCTTTTAATAAAAGTAGTTCAAGATGACTATGAAAAACGAAATGGACTTAAACTTTCATATAATGATGCGACACATTATTTATTATCCATATTTGAAAATAAGTACCCTCAAGACAGCTCTGAAATAAGAGATTTCATGATTTATTCACCCGAAAACTCTTCATTGAGAATCTTTAATGAAGAAGGGCAAATTCAGCCACTAGGAACTAAAGGAGAGGGGTTGCTTAAGCTTCTGCGAGTTTTAAATAATAGTTCAGATAAAATATATGAAATCAAAAAAAGGCTTGAACTAATAGATTGGTTTGATGATTTTAAAGTGCCTCATTCTGATTTAGAAAGAATTATTGAAATTAAAGATCGTTACTTAGATAAAGAACTTCCTTACTTTAATCAAAGAAGCTCTAACGAGGGATTTCTATTTTTAATGTTTTATTTTGCCTTGTTTGTTAGTGATGACACACCAAAGTTTTTTGCAATAGATAATATTGAGAATGCACTAAATCCTAAGCTATGCACAAGACTAATCCAAGAATTAGTTGAACTAGCAAAAAAATACGATAAACAAGTTATATTTACAACTCATAATCCTGCAATTCTAGATGGACTAGATTTAAGTGATGATGAGCAAAGACTTTTTACAATTTATCGGAATGTTTATAGTCATACAAAGGCAGAACGAATATTTGCACCGCAACCATTAGGTGATGAGGAACCTGTATTATTATCAGAAGCATTTATGAATGGTTATATTGGGGGCTTACCAGATAATTTCTAACATGACAAAACGTACTTTTGCTGGAATTGTCGAGGGTGTAACCGATAAGAGAGTAATTACTAATATCTTGGCTGGATATTTCAACAACCCTGACATTAACGTTACTTGGCTGCAACCAAAAGATCGAGAACCTATTGCCAATACTAAAGAGCCTCCAGCAGGTTGGACAAGAGTTCTTAAATATTGCAAGACAAAACAGTTTAAAAATGCATTTCAAGAGAATGAATATGTCATTATTCATATCGATACTGATATCTCCCCGAAAGAAACTTTTGATATTCCTCATCATGACGAAAGTGGAGAACCACTTGAAACTGAGGATTTAATTGCAAAAGTAATAGATAAATTTAGATCATTAATTGGTGAAGATTTTTATGATCAGTATGCAGACAAAATTATTTTCGCGATCGCAGTTCACTCTATAGAATGTTGGCTACTGCCTCTCTGTCTACCAAATAAAAAAGCAGAAATAGATGATTGTATAAGCATCTTAAAACGAGATTTACCAGATTTTAAATCTAAAGATCATCGATACTATCAAAGAATTTCTATGGAATATACCAATCACATTTCCTTACTCAAGCTTTATGCAGAAAATCCTAGCTTAAAAATTTTCATTGAAGGACTTGCAAATAGAAATATTGAAATTCCTGAAGAATCATACTCCCTTCCCAGCTAAAGATAAGGCGGTACGGCGCTTCGCGCCGCACCGCTAATTATTGGGCTTTAATGTCTATTTTTTCACTGGGAAGGGAGTAGGCATTGCAAAATAGAATCTAAATCAGAAAGAAAATGGAATGGTAACAGCGCTATGCCCTATTACATAACCCAGATAAACTTTCAAAAGTAGCGCGAAGCGCTACTTTTGAAAGTTTATCTGTACATCTTAAAACCTCAATAGTCTGTGTAAAAATTTGAGATTTAATCAAAGAAAGGGCTAAGTCTAACAGTGCATTGCAATCGATGGATATGGTAAAACAACTGCCAAAAATACTTCTCAGTCAATCCACAAGTAGAAGCACCACGCAGCACCACATTGGAATACCAGTCATTAGGAGCCAGCTCGCAAGGTAGCTTATTGATCACGCTATAAGTTCGGACATTGTTATAGGTTGTGTTGTCCACCTTTACAGTCACAAATTCATGCTGATAGCCACCCATCAACACATCTTCACGAACATCTAAGCGATCGCTGAGGCGCATTGGTAGACGGTACAAAACTCCTTCAACATAGGAATTAGCATCTTTAACAATGTCAAGGCAGCCGCAATCACGATGGGGCGATCGATAGTAAAAGCCTAGTTTGTAACCACTCAGACGAGCCACCCCGACCACATAATCATAGGTTGACTCACCCAGAGTGCGCTTAAGATCGACAGGACACATACATGAACCGTAGGCAAAGTAGTAAAACATCTGCCCATCGTAGTCATTCGTCTTACTGACAGATAGTTGCGAATCTTGAAACTCCCCTATTTGCTGTGACTTGAGCGAATCTACCATCTTAGTAAAATCTAGGCAAAAGCTGCTTGGTGTTGAACGATACTTACAGAAAGTATAGTCCCTTATGTATGCTTGAGGAGGTTAGATACTACACAAAAAAGCCATACATAGCAATCTACACTCCAAATCTTTAGGGTTATGACAAGAACACCACCAGACAACTCGGAACAAAGCCCAGCAATTTTGTCAGAGAAACAGGAAGAGCTATTAAGTCCCAAGCCCGAATTATGGGAGTTGGCTTTAGTCTTTGCTAAGTTGGGAACGATCGCGTTTGGAGGACCAGCCGCCCACATTGCTCAGATTGAGCAGGAAGTTGTGCAACGGCGGCAGTGGATGAGTCGAGAAAAACTATTAGATTTATTAGGGATTACTAATCTAATCCCAGGACCAAACTCTACAGAATTGACGATTCACATTGGGCTAGAACAACGCGGATGGCAAGGAGCAATCGTTGCTGGCGCTTCTTTTATAGTGCCCGCAATGCTCTTGGTATGGGGATTAGCAATTGTTTATGTGCAATATCAGACAGTTCCCACAGTTGGCTGGCTGTTGTATGGAGTCAAACCTGTCATCATTGCTATCATTGCTCAAGCTCTATGGAAACTAGGTAAATCTGCCCTCAAAAATCCGATCACTTGGGTGGCAGGAGTTTTAGTTTTAGCTCTATATTTTTTTAAAATCAATGAGGTTGCGCTCATGCTAGGCGCGGGGATCGTGGTTAGTCTAGTTCGCAATTTGACGGCTAAAAGTCATCAAACTTTGCCAAGTATTCTAATTCCTTTCTCTTTCTTACCATCAACTTTACCTCTAGGCGCGATCGCAGTTGAAGCAATTCCCAAAACATGGACTGCCGTATTTTTTAGCTTTCTTAAAATTGGTTCAGTTCTTTATGGTGGCGGCTATGTGCTACTGGCTTTTGTGCAGCAAGAGTTTGTTGATCGCACCCAATGGCTGACTTCATCACAGTTGCTAGATGCTGTGGCGATCGGGCAGTTTACTCCGGGACCATTGTTTACAACGGCAACATTTATTGGTTACTTAGTTGCAGGAAATATGGGGGCGATCGCAGGGACAATTGGCATATTTTTACCAGCATTTGTTCTAGTTCCCTTAGTCAATCCCTTTGTTTCTCAATTACGCAAATCCCCTTGGACTTCAGGATTCTTAGATGGCGTTAATGCAGCTTCTATCGGACTAATGGCGGCTGTAGCTTGGCAGTTGGGACGAAGCACATTAATTGACGTTTGGACAGTTATTGTCGCTGCGATTAGTTTAGGGATTTTGCTTAAGTTCCCTAAAATTAATTCTGCTTGGCTAGTCATCGCAGGTGCAGCAATCGGTTATTTACTTAGGAGCGCAAATTAAATAAAACCCAAATAAGATTCGGCGAGCTTCGCCCGCCGAATCTTACTCCCTTCCCAGTGAAAAGTTAGCGCCGCACCGTCTAATTCTTGGGTTTTGACGATCCTTAGAACTCAAAAACATTATTCTCACTTGAGCTATTCCCAGTACCAGAAAGGTCAAGGTAGTTTACTTCAATTGATTTGCGAATTTCGGCTTTACGTTGTCGCGCTCCCTTGATCTTGGCTTGGCACTCATAACCAAAACTTGGATTAGCAATTACATCCATACTCTGATATTTGCTCAGCCAATCTTTCTCATGCTTCTCGCACATGATGTACTGAATCTTAGCGATCGCCGTTCTCACCACAATTTGTGGGCGTAGTAGTCCGATACGGGAGTTCTCATCAAGCCATAGTAAATGTTGCAATTGCTGGGCGACTTCTGATTGCTCAGCACAGAGAATCTGCAATTGCTGCACTAAATGATCGGAATATGGCTCTTCTGATGCTAGGGAAGTCTTCTGTTCTTGAAGTAAATTGAGAATTATTTGCCACAGATAGCGATGATTTGACTGCGTAAATTCAATTTCTTCTTCTTCGGCTATTTCTTGATATAGGAAAGCGCGATGTTGAGGAAAATGTAGATAAATTTGCAAAAGTTGCGTTTCCGCAGTGTGTAAGGCATTAGTAGTCGGTAGCAGCGATGGCGCAGGCTTGTTACTATTCCATCGGGTATTGCGTAGCTGACGGCGCAGGTCTTGCTCTAAGCGGAGCGCTAAGTAAGAATCCCCTTGAGACAAGCGCTGTGCTGAAGTATGAATGTAATGAGTCCGAAAGAAAGAATCAACAGGCAGATTGTTTAATAATTGCGCGATCGCTTGACTACACTTTTGAAAGCGATCAGCTTGATTTAAGTCCTGTCCTGTCAGGATTTGATTAATTTGCCAATCGAGAAATAGAGGTGCATTCTCGATTAAATTATTGTACGCACTGGCGCTATGTTGTTTAAGATATTCATCGGCATCTTTACCATCGGGAATGGTCAGCACACGCAACTGCACAGTTCCATTAAATACTAGTTCCTTAAAACCCGCGATCGCTTTCTCTGCTGCGGTAATTCCTGCTTTATCGGCATCAAAATTTAAAATTACATTTTTAGAATCGGTATAGCGTAATAGTTGCTTCATTTGATCAGCATTTAGCGCCACGCCCATAGTGGCGATCGCCTGTTCGATACCAGCTTGATGCAAAGCGATCGCGTCAAAATAGCCCTCTACCACAATCGCTCGATCTTGCTTAGAAATGGAATCCCTCGCCTTATCCATCCCAAACAAAACTGTACCTTTACTGAATAGTTCTGTCTCAGGCGAATTTAAGTATTTAGGTTCTTCGTCTCCAAGCGATCGCCCACCAAAAGCAATCACTCTTCCCCTAGTATCATGAATCGGAATCATCAAGCGATCGCGAAACCGATCATAAAAGCCGTGACCAGTCTTGCGCGGAACGATCAAGCCTGCTTGTTCTACGAGACTTACAGGAATCTGTTTTTGCTGAACCAGATAACCCATTAGAGTTTCCCAACCCGCAGGAGCATAGCCCAATTGAAATTTTTGGACTGTCTCTTTACTCATCTGACGTTTTTCAGAGAGATAAACCAATGCCGATGTTCCTTGATGCGCGTATAGAGCGTGCTGATAAAAACTAGTAGTCAGAGCCATCACTTCATAAAGGCGATCGCGATGGGAGATTTGACGCTGAATTTCCTTAGCTTTTTCAGGCTCGACCGTCTGAATCGCGACATTGTAGCGTTTCGCTAAATCCACCACTACATCAGAAAAAGATCGCTTATCAATTTCCATCAAAAACTTAACTGCCCCACCTGCTGCCCCACAGTTAAAGCAGTGATACATCTGACGCGATGGATTGACAGTCAGAGCTGAGGCATTTGTCCCATTATGAAAAGGGCAAGCTCCTCGAAAATTAGCGCCACTTTTTCGCAGCACAACCCGTTCAGACACGATATCAACGATATCGGCTTTTTGACTTACCTGATCTATGGTGTCTTTATGGATTTGGAAGTGTGCAGACATAGTAGTAAAGCCCAAAGAAGCTGATTCGCCCGCGAAGCGGGCAAATCAGCTTCTTTGGGCTTTATATTTAGTTGCGCTATTAGAGTGTCTGTGGCTTCGGTTTCGTTCAGCCAACGAGGGTATGCATCTACTCTATATCAATTTCCACAGTATGAGTAGATAGGCATAATTGAAAAATAGCTTTAAGCCCTGTCGCGCACGCGCAGCCAGCACTACAGGGCTTAAAGCTAGAGTCCAAGAGGGAGTTGCGACGTAAAGCACCACAACTAAGCAAAAAGAACCCAGAACCCAAAAAGCTGAGGCACACGCGCAGCGCGCGCCTCAGCTTTTTGGGTTCTAAGTTTTTTTTAGTTATGCATTGGCTATAAGATTATTTTTGTAACTTGTGGATCAA
The DNA here is from genome assembly GCA_038215315.1 of Pseudanabaenales cyanobacterium. Classification (GTDB taxonomy): domain Bacteria; phylum Cyanobacteriota; class Cyanobacteriia; order Pseudanabaenales; family Pseudanabaenaceae; genus Pseudanabaena. Next base: position 2,713 of record JBBQRB010000118.1, on the reverse strand, counting down.
CTTGCTAAACAAACGTGAACCCTGCTCGAACAATTTGTCTTGGCTTCCTTGCTGTCATACTTTTTGGTGCATTTTTATTAATGTTGCCGATATCATCTAGTAGTGGTGTCTGGTCAAATCCGATCACCGCATTATTTACATCCACCTCAGCAGTCTGTGTCACTGGTCTATCGGTGGTGGATGTAGGTAGATTTTATTCAATTTGGGGGCAAATATTTTTGATGCTCCTGTTCCAGATTGGTGGCTTGGGTTATATGACTGCCACATCAGTTTTGTTGATATTGATTGGTCGCAAATTCAGCTTGCGCGACAAGATTACTTTGCAGCAGTCCCTAGATACCAGAGGGATTCGCGGCGGATTGCAGCTAGTTAAGTCGATTTTTGCGGTAACGATGCTGCTGGAGCTAACAGGAGCGATCGCCTTAATTCCGATTTTCAACCAAAAAATGAGCTTTCAGGAAAGTGCTTGGCAAGCAATTTTTCATAGCGTTAGTGCCTTTAACAACGCAGGATTTAGCTTATTTCCTGACAATCTCATGGGCTACGCGAACAGTCCCGGTGTGAACATTATTATTGGCTTACTGATTATCTTTGGCGGCCTTGGCTATCAGGTGATCTTTGAGGGCTATCTTTGGTTGAGAACTAAGTTTTCGCGCGATCGCGAATATATCTCATTCAGCTTGACTTTCTGCGTGGTGACAACAACGACAATTGCCTTAATTGTGTCAGGTACATTCCTATTCTGGCTTACGGAATATAGCAACAAAGACACTTTGGGATCAATGTCCTTCTTTGACCAGATCGTTGCGGCTTGGTTCCAGTCTGTTAGTACTCGCACCGCAGGGTTCAACTCGATCGACAATGGCAAAATGACAATCACAGGTATCTTCGTCACGATCGCATTTATGTTTATCGGTGCTAGCCCTGGTAGTACAGGTGGCGGCATCAAAACCACGACTGCCAGAATTTTAGCCAGTTGCACGGGTGCAGCTTTGCGAGGGCATGATGAGGTTACTTTATATCAGTTACAAGTACCACAAGGGCTAATTATTAAGGCGATCGGTGTGGCTGTTGGTTCACTTTTTACTGTGATTTTTGCGACAGGGATTTTATCTCTAACTGAGAGTAAAATTAGCTTTATCAACATTTTGTTTGAAGTTACCTCAGCCTTTGCTACGGTTGGTTTATCGACAGGAATCACTGCCTCTCTGAGCGCGACGGGACAACTAGTAATCATCGCTACTATGTATATCGGACGTGTTGGCGTGTTGCTTTTGATGTCGTCTATTTTTACAGATACTCGTCCAAGCTTGATTAAATACCCTCAAGAATCGATGCTGGTAGGATGAATCTTAAAGCAAGTTTTGCTTAACTCAATAAGCGAGATACGGCGCAAAGCGCCGTATCTCGCTATTGAGGCTTTCAAAAATCTCTCTGGGGTTTACAAAAGCGCTATAACTTTATAAAAACAGGAAAACTTTGTGGATATATCTTCTTTGAGCTTCTTTCGGAGTCTGCGTAATGATAACAAGCAGTTTGCAGTGATTGGTTTAGGGCGATTTGGGCGTTCCGTTTGCTCGACCCTCGATCGCTTAGGGCATGAAGTTTTGGCTGCCGATAAGGAAGAAGATAGTGTCAGCTATGTCCGTTCTCACAATTTAGCGGCACACTGCATTCAACTGGATTCAACCAATCCCCTTGCTTTAAAAGAATCAGGCATTTTGGAAATTGATACTGTAATTGTGGCGATCGGCAATTTTTTGGAAGAAAGCATTATTACCACCCTCAACGTTAAAGAAGCTGGAGTCAAGCACGTCATCGCGAAAGCCTCCTCAGAAGTGCATGGCACGTTACTCAAAAAAGTAGGCGCAGATCTGGTGGTTTATCCTGAAGCGGAAATGGGTCGAGCCTTAGCGCGATCGCTTACTCAGAGAGGGATTTTAGAACGGTTTGAACTTGATCCCGACAACAGCATTGTCGAAGTGATGGTTCCTGAAGAATTTGATGGTAGGACTATTTTGGACTTAGAACTTCGCGCCCATTACGGTGTAAATGTGATTGCGGTCAGTCATGATCACAAGTTTGAGATCAATCCTGATCCTAATCAAAAGCTTCTCAAAGGATCGGCGATCGTGGTAATTGGAAGTAATAGAAATATCAGTCGCCTGCCTATTTCCTGCGATTTGCTTAATAATGATGACAGATCAGTGACAACTCAGCTACCATTCCACCAATCATCGGAAGTAAAGCTAAAATGATGACGACCATTGCCCAAAAGCTGGATGAGAACTTTTGGAGCGAATACAACATTCGCCTAGAGCCTTGGAATATTGGCTATGATGCACCTGTCAGTATCAATCCCGAAGAGATTCCCACCAGTGACAAGGTAAATACAGAATTTGAATTTAGTAATTCTGAATGGCAGCCGATTCGTAGCGCGATCGCACCTGAGTTACCCAATCAAATTCTATTTATTGATGGCAGGTTGCGGATTGATGCCAACTTTTTAGGTCGCCGCGATGACGAAATTTTGTATGGAGCCTTTGCCACAATCTCTGTCGGCGCAGTCTTGGTCGATCGCTCTATTAAAAAAGCCAAATGTGTTGCTACGGAAGTAACCAGAATTATTGCTCTCGGCGGCAATCTCACCCCGCCAGTAACTGAGATTCCATGTCCTGTCAGTGGTCGAGGCGATCTCAAGTACGATCGCTGT
>JBBQRB010000117.1:0-11109 GCA_038215315.1 Pseudanabaenales cyanobacterium | reverse complement strand
AGTGAATACCAACTTTTATTCTTTGGGGGATTTTAATACGGAGTGTTTGACTTTTTGCTCTGATGCAATAATGTCTACAGTTGTGGCTGTATCTGCTACTAATTTATCAGATAGATTGCAACCGTTTTCTTCAAATATTTCTGGCTCGATTACTTCGTCATCTAAGAAGCCATCTCCATCTTCTGTGCTATCACTTGCTTGATTGATCTGGTCTTCAGGAACAGTTGTTTGTACATTTGGTATCGTCATAAATGCTCTCTTAGGTATCTCAACAAGTGGAGTCGAAACTACTTTTAGTGCAGGTTCAACTTTTATTTCATTAACTTTCTCAAAGCTATGGTTGAGTTGATAATTGAGATAAATGTATTGATTGATTTCGTTGCAAACTGTAATATTGAATCCTATTTAAGAATCGTTTATATTCTCTCAGTCTAATTTTCAAGAACAGGCTTTCAAAAAAAATTTAGGTTTTAAGAAAGCATAAAGCACCGTATGTCCGTATCAATGGTCATTATAGCTGTCGCCAAATCAAAAACCAAAAGAGGTTGGCAGCGCGCCGCCACCCTCTTTTGGTTTTTATGTCCTACTCCCTTCTCAGTGAAGAATTAGCGGTGCGGCGCATCGAGCCGCATCGTCTAATCTTTCACTGGGAAGGAAGTAACAAGACTGGCGACAGCTATAAAAATAATTTTGCTTAAAACTTTATAAAGTTTAGTACAATAACTTAACATTCTCTAGAGTAAGTATTTATGCTTATTGATATGACATCAGCCCAATTTCCTTGGCTTACCGCGATTATCCTGCTGCCCCTCGTAGCTTCCTTACTCATACCTATACTGCCAGACAAAGAAGGCAAGACAGTACGTTGGTATGCATTGGGTGTAGGCATCGCTGACTTTATTTTGATGTGCTACGCCTTCTGGAACAACTACGATCCGAGTAGCGCGACCTTTCAACTCACGGAAAAGTACAGTTGGATTCCCCAGTTGGGGCTTAGTTGGGCGGTTTCAGTTGATGGCATCTCTGCGCCTCTAGTGCTGTTAGCGGGACTTGTCACCACACTGTCAATCTTTGCGGCATGGCAGGTTGACATTAAGCCACGCCTGTTTTACTTTCTCTTGTTGGTGCTTTATTCCGCCCAAATTGGCGTATTTGTTTCCCAAGATTTATTGATGTTCTTCATCATGTGGGAAGTTGAGCTAATACCTGTATATTTGCTAATTTCGATTTGGGGAGGTCAAAAGCGTCAGTATGCGGCTACTAAGTTCTTGTTATACACTGCGATCGCATCTATTTTTATCTTAGTCGCTGGTTTGGCAATGGCTCTCTATGGCAACAATCTTACCTTCGACATGGCTGAGCTAGCCCTAAAAGACTTCCCTCTAGCCCTAGAGCTTCCCCTTTACGCAGGCTTACTAATCGCTTTTGGTGTGAAGCTAGCAATCTTTCCTCTGCATACTTGGCTTCCAGACGCTCACGGTGAAGCATCTTCGCCTGTATCAATGATTTTGGCGGGGGTACTATTAAAAATGGGCGGCTATGGATTAATTCGGCTAAATATGGGACTGCTTGATCATGCCCATGTTTATTTCGCCCCAGTTCTAGCAATGCTCGGTGTGATTAACATCATCTATGGTGCTGTGAACTCCTTTGCTCAAACTAATATGAAGCGTCGTCTGGCTTTCTCTTCAGTGTCGCATATGGGTTTTGTGCTGATTGGGATTGCGTCTTACACTGATTTGGGGATTAGTGGCGCAATGTTGCAGATGCTCTCCCATGGATTGATTGCTGCGGTAATGTTTTTCCTCGCTGGTGTTACCTACGATCGCACGCACACGATGCTAATGAACGAAATGGGCTACATCGGTAAAGTCATGCCTAAAGTATTTGCCCTATTTACAGTTGGCGCTTTGGCATCTCTAGCACTTCCTGGCATGAGTGGCTTTGCTAGTGAAATTTCGGTATTTGTGGGGATCACCTCTAGTGATGTTTATAGTTCTACATTCCGCACAGTGACTGTGTTTTTAGCGGCGGTTGGGGTGATTCTTACGCCAATTTATTTACTGTCGATGTTACGCCAGATCTTTTATGCGTCCGACGGAAACCCTTCCTGCGATATCAATCCTACCTGTGACATTTCTGATATCAGTTTGAAATCTCAAGGCAATCAAGATGTAGTTTGTTTTGGCACTAACTGTGTCCTACCGATTAATGCTGAGTTTAGTGATGCTAGACCCCGTGAAGTATTTATTGCCGTTTGCTTTTTAGTACCAATTATTGCGATCGGTGCTTATCCCAAGCTGATGACAAATATGTATGACGCGACTACGGTGGCGATTAACTCTCAGGTGCGTTTGGCTCATGAGCAAGTTGCCGTAGTTAAAGATGCTCAAATTATTGCTGAACAATTGAGCGCTCCTTCGCTCATTGTTAATGATTAAATGAACAAAAAAAATAAGTGCCGTGCTAAGCACGGCACTTATTTTTTTGTTCATTTAATGGTGGCGCTTCGCGCTGCCATTGATCTTTGTTAAGAGACTAAGCGCGAACTTCGGCAAAAATTTTGTTGAGAATATCTTGAGCGCCTTTAGATTTTAGATCGTCAGCCAGTTCTTCACCGATCGCATCAGGATTGGTCAAGTCGCCTGTGAACTCGCCTTTGACTAGAGTTTGACCGTCTAGGCTCACCACAATACCTTTTAAAGTTAGCTTATCGCCATTGATCGTAGAATTAACGCCGATGGGAACTTGACAACCACCTTCTAATGCTCGCAAAAATGCTCGCTCAGCTAAGCAGCGTTGGGTCGTAGGGTAGTGAATGATCGGTGCAAACAAGGCAAGAATTTCAGAATCTTCAGCACGACATTCGATACCTAGAGCGCCCTGCCCTACAGCATGAAGGGAAATTTCAGCGTCAATCACTTCATGTACGCGATCGCCCATTCCTAAACGGCGTAAACCAGCCGCCGCCAAAATCAAGGCATCATACTCGCCCGCATCTAACTTCTGTAGTCGGGTATTTAAGTTGCCACGCACATCTTTAAAATTGAGATGGGGATAAAAATGACGCAACTGAGCTAAGCGGCGCAATGAAGATGTGCCAACCACAGTCCCTTCAGGCAAGGTTTCGAGGGTTTGATCTTTGAGCTTTTCATGGACGACCAAAGCATCGGCAGGATCTTCTCGTTCGGTAACTGCCCCAAGAATCAAGCCTTCGGGTAAGCGTGTTGGCAAATCTTTGAGGCTATGCACTGCTAAGTCTGATTCTTTAGTCAGCATCGAGACTTCTAGTTCTTTAGTAAAAAGCCCTTTATCGCCAATCTTTGCTAGGGCTACATCAAGGATCTTGTCGCCCTGTGTACTCATGGTGACGACATCAAACTGGTGATCAGGGTGTGCTTTACTAAGTTCCGCCTGCACCCAATGTGTCTGTACCAGTGCTAGCTGACTTTTGCGAGAACTAATGCGAACTGTTGAGGCAACCATAGGACAAAGGGTGAATTATAAAAATAAAAATAAAGGTAGTTAAGGGCAGCGCTTTTGCGCCGCCCTTAATCAAATAAAAGCACTGTTTCTTATTCAAACAGGTTTTGCGGCTGTTTCGATGCGATCGCTATCTGATTAAGTGTAAAGAATTCTTGCAAAACCCAAAAGAGGGAGGCGGCGCTCCGCGCCGCCTCCCTCTTTTGGGTTTTACAGCACAGATAAGACACAGATTATTGCCCCGCCGAAGGCGGGGCAATAATCTGTGTCTCGATCGCATCTAATAGCTGTTCCTGTGTCCAACCTTGATAGAGGTGCGCCGCGATCGCTGCCCCACCAGCCCCCACCCCTTCCTTAACAAAGCCATCTTCATAAGACCGTAACTGCGCGAATCGGGAATTGCTAAAACTTAGCTGCGTAGCCAGTAGCGGCACATCACCAACCTCTAGAGCGAGATCCACCGTGCCACCTGTGGGATCTTCCACAACCCATTTGGTTGTGCCGATCGCAACTGAATCTGGATTCCAGTCTAAATTTTGATATTTGGCGATCGCTCTAGCGAGAGCATATACCGCCAGCATCTGCGTACCGCCAGCTAGTAGCACCCCTCCCTGACGACTAGCCGCGATCGCCATTCCCGCCACCACTATCTGCATCGGATCGCCAATGGCAGCAATAATCACCAATGGATCTATTAATGGATCTACTAATGGATTTACCAATGAATTTGCAGTTGGCTGTAAATTCATTGGTAAATATTGCAATCCAGACTGGACGATTTCCCACTTTTGTTCATGGTTACAAATAGGATGAGAGCTATTTACGCGATCTTTTGCCGCAATACCCAAAGCTATTAATACCGCTAAAGCCGTGGTTGTCCCTCCAACCACACATTCACTCAAGATCACGTAGCTGTCACTCAGCGCTAGCTTTTCACCCCAAACTAAGCCTTGTTTGAATAGATGATTTACTAACTCTATTGGTAAAGCTTTGCCTGTGCTGAGACATTTGGCAGGCTTGCCACCGAGATTAATCGATTCAACCGTGGGTGCGATCGGTAAGCCTGCGTCAAATATAAATAGCGGAAATTTTTGTGCGGCAACTACAGCACGGGAAATAAGAACAGGTGAAGCCCCTGCAATTAGAGGTGGTAAAGGGAAGTTGACATTTCTGCCCGTTGCCAAAAACTCAGCATCGGCGATCGCTGTATATTTGCGATCGTTTGGAGTTGCACCTGCGGCGGAGATGTTGGGAATTAGCCCTGTTGCGGTAAATCCAAGCACACAAGCAAAGGATGGTCGTTTGTGACGATAACGGTCGAGCCAAACCTGTGCTTTTTGATGCTGTGTATAGACTTTGATCATCAATCTTTTATAGCAGCATTAAGTAGATCGGCGAAATAAAACCGTAGAACCCAAAAAGCTGTGGCGCACGCTGCGCGTGCGCCACAGCTTTTTGGGTTCTACGGTTTCCCTTATTGCACTCCGCGCGACACTTAATTACCTTTTTTAGCAATCATGGCAAAGCACTGTAAGCTTTGCTATGATTGCTTTATGACTGAGCCGTTACTACAAAGTTCTGAAAAATTACAATCACGGTTGAAGGAGATCCCCCTAGAAGCAGGAGTTTACTTCATGCGCGATCGCCTTGATGGGGTGATCTATATTGGCAAATCGAAGGCTTTGCGAAATCGGGTGCGATCGTACTTCCGTAACAGTCAGGACTTGTCACCGCGCATCGCGATGATGGTGCAGTTAGTGCATGAGATTGAATTTATTGTCACTGATTCGGAAGCGGAAGCTCTGGCGCTAGAAGCTAATTTAATTAAGCAATACCAGCCCTATTACAACGTACTGCTCAAGGATGACAAGAAATATCCCTACGTCTGTATTACTTGGTCAGAGGACTACCCGCGCATTTTTATCACCCGCAAACGGCGCATGAGCGGCACAAAGGATAAATATTATGGTCCCTACGTCGATGTATTTAATCTCAAACGGACTTTAGGCATTATTAAACGCGCTTTTCCCTTACGGCAGCGTCCGATTCCAATTTTCAAAGATCGCCCTTGCCTAAATTATGATATGGGCTTATGTCCTGGAGTATGTCAAGAAAAGATTTCGCCCGAAGAATATCGGCAGACAATGCTAAAAGTGGCGATGATCTTTCAAGGGCGCTCTAGTGAATTAGTAGAAACTTTTACTAATAAGATGGAAGCGGCGGCAGAAAATCTAGAGTTTGAGAAGGCGGCGGATCTGCGCGATCGCATTCAAGTATTGCAAAATCTTGGTGCTAATCAAAAGGTGTCACTGCCCGATGATACCGTCTCCCGTGATGCGATCGCCCTTGCCTATGACGAACAACATACTTGCATTCAGCTATTCCAAATTAGGGCAGGACGCTTAGTGGGCAGGCTCGCCTTTGTCGCTGATAGTAAGAGCGAAAGTCCAGAAGGGATTTTGCAGAGGACTTTGGAGGCGCACTATCAAAATTGCGATCCTGTGGAAATTCCCAATGAAATTCACACACAATTAGAACTACCTGAAATTGAAATTTTGCAAGCATGGCTTAGCGATCGCAAGGGGCGCAAAGTGGCGATCGCCACGCCGCAACGTCAACTCAAAGCTGAATTAATTGAAATGGTGGAACGCAATGCTCAGTATGAGTTAGCGCGGATTCAAAAACAAAGCGATCGCAATTTGCAAGGACTGGAAGATCTTACGGAGATTCTCAATCTCGATAGTTTACCCCATCGCATTGAGGGCTATGATATTTCGCATATTCAAGGTTCCGATGCCGTCGCTAGTCAGGTTGTATTCATTGACGGAATTCCAGCAAAGCAGCATTATCGCCATTACAAAATCCGCAATCCTGATATTCAGACTGGACATTCCGATGACTTCGCCAGCTTAGCAGAAGTAATTGCCAGAAGATTTCGGAAATATTCGGCGTTCGAGACATCTCCCATAGATGGAATAGGGGATAAGAATGGCAATGACTTCCCTGATTTAGTGATGATTGATGGTGGTAAGGGACAGTTATCATCGGTGATGAAAATCATTGACAAGTTAGGATTGCGCGATCGCTTGACGGTGATTAGTCTTGCCAAGAAGCGTGAGGAGATATTTTTGCCAGAACAGTCAGAACCGTTAATTGGCGGCAATCCCGAACGGGCAGGAGTACAGGTATTACGTCGCTTGCGAGATGAGGCGCACCGTTTCGCGATTACCTTCCATCGTAAAAAACGTAGCCAAAGAATGCAGCGATCGCACCTTGATCAGATCAATGGTTTAGGGCATCACCGTCAAAAGGTTCTCTTAGAGAAGTTCCATTCTGTCGAATATATTCGTCTAGCAACCGTGGAGCAAATAGCCGAAACCGAGGGTATCGGCAAGAAATTAGCCCAACATATTTATGATCATTTTCATTCCACGACTTGAGACAGTCATTCTGCTAAGTTAAAACCCAAAAAGCTTTGGCTTTAGATCTGTCGCACTTGTATAAAACCCAAAAGAGAGGGGCGACGCGTTGCGCCGCCTCTCTCTTTTGCCTAGCTACTTACGCAGAAAAAGAGCTTAGCCCTTTTTCTGCGTAAGTAGCTAGGCAAAAAAACCTTAAAGCCCAAAAAGCTGTAGCGCACGCTGCGCGTGCGCTACAGCTTTTTGGGTTTTGGGTTTAATTATGCTTACCTACTTATCATTCTAATTTGGAGATCGTCTGACGCTTAACCAATATGCGATCGCTGTGTAAATCAACTACAGTTGCCATCAGCACTCGTCGTTCATTAATTTCAAAATCAATTCTGATGCGGTCAACTCCTAACTGTCCGAGGGGATTTAGCTGTGCAATACAAATTTGATCAGTTGGTGATTTTCTACTTAATTGATTTAATTGATTAATTCCATTTGTGGCTAAAGAACGAAAATCTGACTGCTTTAACAATTGACTGCTAGTTATTTTTCCTGTGCGGTCGTAAGAAACTTCTGCTTGCGAGATATCCGCAACTTCACCAATATCTAGCCAGATCTCCTCTTGATTAGCGATTGCTGCCTGTAAAATCAATGTCTCAGCACGTTTACAAGGATACTTCGTTCCCTTCTCAAATAATGTATAAAAAGAATATTGATGTAGATAGGGTTCCCAAAGTTTGATTGCGTAGCTATGTCTTAAATAATCTTCAACAGCGATCGCTTGTCCTAAAGCCAAAGCTCCATGCGCCACCGCTTCAAAAGGTTTATCAAAACTCACCTTAGACTTACCAAAGTAAGCGATGATTAGCTGCTGGACTGCGACAATTTGACAGCTACCACCGACTAGCAGAACTTGCTCAATCGCGGCTTTGCTAATCCCTCTCTGCAAGCCAACTGCCAGCACTTCATCAATTGCATCTCGCAACTGGTTAATCATTTGGTGCTGGTCTAGAAGTTCAGACAGTTGAGTTTGGGTAAGCTGAAGATGTTGAATAGTATCGCTTTGATCGATCCAAGTCTCAGATACTTCCTGAACTAAAGACAATTTAATTTTAATTTGTTCCGATATTTCCAGAAGATTGAGCCAGCTTGCCTGACTAATTTGCGATCGCGATCGCTGTAACTGCCTCAAAAAATATTCAGCAATCCAATGATCAATATCCATTCCGCCTATGTAAGCATCGGACTTAGCGATCGCTTCCGCTTTAGTGATTCTTCGATTGGTTGAATCGTTAGCGATCGGTGCAGTTCTTACCAGACTTAGATCTAATGTACCGCCTCCAAAATCAATCACTAACACTAAGGCATTGGGTCTTGTAATTGCATATCCCAAGGCAGCAGCCGTGGACTCGTCAATAACTTGAAAATTGGGAAGTTTTAATCTCTCGGCAAGAATCTCAAACCAATTTAAATAGGACTCAAACGCCCCAACGGGAGCTGTTAGTATTAATTGATGTGATAAATGATTTGGCTCAATATTTTGCAATCCTAATCGTTGCCAAAGCTCAGACAAAAATATTTCAGAGATCATCTCCGCATCATATCTCTTTCCATCAATCTCGCGGTCTGGTGGTCGAAAGTTAGCCACAATGTCGCGTTTAAATCCTTGAAATAGCCGATCAGACTTATTTGAAGACTGACCTTGCAATTGATTCTTAGTTCGCGCCTGCTCACCAAATAAAAATCGCTCCTGTTCCATTGGCTCTGCAATGTATACCAGACTCGGTACTAGCCAAGCTTCTCCTTTAGTCGTCTCAAAGCAATGGGAAATATGTGCAAATCTCAAGGTTTTAGGAATATCACCTTCCTTTTCTAAAATAGCGATCGCGGTGTTACTAGTTCCAAAATCAATAGAAATAATTGTCATAGCTTACTTGCTTGCTTTAGGGTTTGTATGAGCGCGATCGTCATATTTGTATGAGATCTGTGCAGATTTTAGGTTAGCTGTGTTAGCATCTTCTATAAATCTTACGGAAGTTAATGGCAAAAGTCCTTGTACTCAATGCATCCTACGAACCGCTGAACATCACAAATTGGCAGCGGGCTATTGTATTGGTTATAAAGGGCAAAGCCGAACAGATCGAACATAACGGCAGAATAATCTACCCTGGGATGCCTTTACCAACCGTAATCCGAATGCTGCAATATATCAGTATTCCTTACAAAGAAATCCCACTAACACGCCGTAACATCCTGCATCGTGATTCGCACGCTTGTCAGTATTGCGGACATACGGGCGATGACCTGACATTAGATCATGTTCTACCGCGATCGCGTGGTGGTGGTGACTCTTGGGACAATATCATCACAGCCTGTGTACGCTGCAATGTCAAGAAGGGCAATCGCACCCCCAAAGAAGCCTCAATGCCCCTGCGTAAGCAACCTCGCCGTCCCCATAGTGGTTTGCACTTTGAAGTGACTAAATATTTGCGGTCTGGCAATCATGACGAATGGGGCAAATACATTATTAATTAGCTAATAGCCAAAAAAAATTTTAAAAGCTGGCGAAGCTAGCTTTTAAAATTTTTTTAGCTATTAAGAAAGCGCGAAGCGCTGTATAGACTATTGAAACTTTAAGAGCTACAGAGAAATTTTTGAAAGCGGCGCGAAGCGTCACTTTCAAAAATTTCTCTGGGTTTTATGACAGCGTAAAGCGCTGTATACAACCATAAAAGATATGATCGAAATAGATCTTTATAGTTAGAAAAAGCAAAATGTCGGTTGTCCCATCCCATCGCAAGGCAAAAGGGCTTGCAGATACACAGCGCCGCCCCGCTAAAGAGTTGTGTAGTGAGTGCGGGCTTTGTGATACCCATTACATTCACTATGTCAAAGACGCTTGCGCCTTCATCACACAGCACATTGATGAATTAGAAACTCAATCTCATGGGCGATCGCGTGATCTTGATAACGAGCAAGAACTATATTTTGGCGTACATCAACAAATGATCGCCGCCCGCAAAACTGAACCAATCGAAGGCGCACAGTGGACAGGTATTGTCTCTAGCATAGCGATCGCAATGCTAGAAAATGGCTTAGTCGAAGGTGTGGTTTGTGTGCAGTCCAGCGATAGCGATCGCTTTAAACCCCAGCCAATTATTGCCCGTACTCGCGAAGAGATCTTGGCGGCACGAGTAAATAAGCCAACGCTATCGCCCAATCTATCGGTATTAGAACAGATCGAGCAATCGGGCATGAAAAGATTATTAGCGATCGGTGTGGGTTGTCAGATTCAAGCCTTGCGAACTGTTGAGAAGGAACTAGGGCTAGAAAAGCTCTATGTTTTGGGAACACCTTGCACAGACAATGTGACGCGATCGGGATTACAAAAATTCCTTGACACCACTAGCCGATCGCCAGAAACAGTTGTGCATTACGAATTTATGCAGGACTTTAATGTTCATTTCAAGCATTCTGATGGTTCCACCGAGCAAGTACCTTTCTTTGGTTTAAATACAAAGGAACTCAAAGACGTATTTGCACCTTCTTGCATGACTTGTTTTGACTATACCAATGCCCTCGCCGATATTGTCGTGGGCTATATGGGCGCAACCTTTGGCTGGCAATGGATCGTAGTCCGTAACGAGACGGGCAAAGAGATGCTGGAATTAGTCAAAGATCAACTGCAAACTCAGCCTGTAATTTCTAGTGGCGATCGCAAAGCGGCAGTGCAGCAAGGTATTACCGCCTATGACAACGCAATGACAATTCCCATTTGGCTAGCATGGATTATCAGTTTTGTCGTCAATAAAGTGGGCCCAAAGGGCTTGGAATATGGAAGATTTTCCATTGATTCCCATTTTGTCCGCAACTTTCTCTACGTGCGCCGCAACTATCCTAAAAAGTTAGAAGCTCACGTCCCCGAATTTGCAAAACGAATCATTGCTCAATACCAGCTACCCAAAGTTTAGATATACTCCCTTCCCAGTGAAAAAATAGACATTAAAACCCAATAATTAGCGGTGGGGGGCGAAGCGCCGGCCCCCGAATAATTAGGTGGGAAGGGTGTAAGTGTTGTTGACAGCAGAACACTTATATCAAAACTTAGTAAGAGCTGCTACTATCTGTAGCTCTTTGTAAAGGCTTTTGTATAGAATTTTTTTCGATCATTTCCCAATCAGCAATCTCTAACACAGCATCCAATACAACAGACAGA
>JBBQRB010000116.1:0-11133 GCA_038215315.1 Pseudanabaenales cyanobacterium | reverse complement strand
CAGAAATTTCTCTTGGGCTTTGCTCTGTACTTTAGGTAAGATGTCTCTAATGCTATTCATTTGGTGTTTTGTTTCATTACTTGCACCTTATCCGATGAATAGCTTTTTTTCTCTCTTTCTAAAACTGTCCGAACTATTGATTACAATATGTTGAGATTTTTATTTATATAGATGTAGTCAGTTTACAAAACCAGAAGACGAGTTGCGGCGCTTCGCGCCGCAACTCGTCCATAGTAAACTTGGCGACAACTATACAAAGCACTGTATGCTTTTAAAAATTCTTACTCTCAAAAATCATGGAACAAAATTGGGCTTACCTCCTGAAGCAGATTATCGATAAGCAAACTCTGACCCAAGAGCAATCTGCATCACTGATGTACGGTTGGTTAGAAGGCGCGATCGCACCAGAGCTATCAGGAGCAATTTTAACTGCTTTGCAATTTAAAGGAATTGAAGCCTCTGAATTGGCATCTATGGCAAATGTATTACAATCCCAAAGTGAAGGGCAAAGGCTTGAAGCCGATTTTGCTCATATAGTTGACCGCTCTAAGCCATTGATCGACACTTGTGGCACTGGCGGCGATGGCGCATCTACCTTTAATATTTCCACCTCAGTTGCCTTTGTTGTTGCCGCCGCCGCTATCCCTGTCGCTAAGCATGGTAATCGTGCTGTATCGAGTCGTTCTGGTTCGGCAGATGTTCTAGAAGCAATTGGAATTAACCTATCAGCATCTACTCAAAAAATTTATGAAGCTTTGCCAACGGTGGGAATTACGTTTCTATTTGCCCCTAATTGGCATCCTGCGATGAAGTCTGTGGGCGCTATTCGCCGAAGTTTAGGCATACGCACTGTATTTAATTTGATTGGACCACTTGTCAATCCACTTAGACCAACGACTCAAGTTTTGGGTGTTTATCAAAAAGATTTAACACGCACTCTAGCAGAATCTTTGCAGCTAATGGGTCGTCAACAAGCTGTAGTTTTACATAGTCGCGAGGGAATAGACGAAGCAGGGCTAGGAAACATCACCGATATCTGCTTCTTAGATAATGGTCAAGTGATCGATGAAGCGATCGCGCCTCAAGATTTGGGATTGGCTCATGCGCCAATTGCCAGTTTAAGAGGTGGTAATGTTGCCGAGAATGCTGAAATTTTGCAAGCAGTTTTACAAGGTAAAGGAACTCAAGCCCAAATGGATTGTGTGGCGCTCAATAGCGGTTTGGCTCTACGCATCGCTGGTGCAGCAAATACTTGGAAAGATGGCGTTAGCCTTGCCTCAGAAATTCTCAAAAGCGGCGCAGCATGGGACAAAGCCGAAGCTTTAGTTAAGTTCCTTAAATAAAGCCCAAATATCTGTAGCACACACTGCGCGTGCGCTACAGATATTTGGGCTTTGGTTTCTTTCAAGTGCCGAAAGAGCGATCGCCAGCATCGCCTAGTCCTGGAACGATCCAACCTTTTTCGTTAACTACTTCATCAATACATCCTGAAAATACTTGAACTTCGGGAAATTGCTGATTGATTAGCTGCAATGCAGGGGGCGCACAGAGAGCATTAATAATCCGAATTAGTGCAGGATCGGCTCCTCTCTCCGCCAATATTTTTAAGGTGCTAATGATTGAGCCACCCGTTGCCATCATCGGTTCCACAATAAAAATGCGTGTCTGTGGGGCAAATTGATCTGGTAAGCGGTTGAGATAGCAACTAGCCTCAAGGGTTTCTTCGTTACGGACTAGTCCAAGATGATAAACGCTTGCTGTTGGTAGCAAAGTTTGGCAACCCTCCAACATCGATAACCCTGCACGTAAAATTGGCACAAAGGCTAACGGAATAGAACCATCAATTAATAGCCCTGATGCTTCTGCGATCGGAGTTTCTACTTTCACTTCCTGTACTGGTAAAAATTCCCGAATCGCCTCGTAGGTGAGCCATTTACCCATTTCATTCATAGCTGTCCGAAATAGTGGCACAGGGGTATGCTTTTCGCGGGCGATCGTCAACCAATGCCGAATTAGAGGATGTGGCGGAACATATATACGCAGTTGAAGAGCCATTAATTTTTTATGGTTTTTTATCGATGCTTCCCATTGTATAGCTGCGGCTAGTCCATTCCTGCACTTAAAACCCTAGATAAATAAGTGGCGACGCAGAGCGTCGCCACTTGCTAAGAAACCTTAGAACCAAAAAAGCTGTGGCACACGCGCAGCGTGCGCCACAGCTTTTTTGGTTCTGGGTTTTATTATTCCGTTGGATCGCAAATTGGATCTTCTTGGTTCTCTTCGAGAGGTGGCTCGATCGCCAAAGTCGAAGCTTTAACATGGGGTAAAGATGCACCCTCTAGCCCCTTAGTAATCCTTGTTGGTGAATAGTCGAGAGTCACAAAAAGTGGGTAATGCTGTTCACCGCGATCGCTAATAATATTGCGATGTTTCCAAGGCAGTAGCCAATAATATTCCTCGCCAAGAGCAACTTCCACCTGCCGCCAGCGTTGGAGCAGTGCTGAATAATCCTCATTAGGGCGATGGATAAACACAAATATCTCTTGCCCCGTTTTCACCTTCCAGTCAGGATCGCACATGATTAGCGCCAGATCACATTGCAGTTGCAAATTGCTCTGGTCTAAGTTGGGCTGAGTAAGTTGTACTACTGGAAATGGAATCGAAATCAAGCTCTCACTGGGGCGGCGCAAACTAGGAATTAACTCAAAGTATGGTCGATATTCCCGCAAAAGAGCGATCGCCTCAAGGGGATTGCTGTAATGGCTTAGGAGTAGATCATAGCGATATTGGAGATTACTCATGGCGTGATAGTTGGCAAATGCACGAAAAATGTGGAACCCTGCCTTGTTTCTAGGTTAGGTGATTCTACTAAGATTTTGCCATTATGGGCGCTAATAATATAGTGGGACAAGTATAAACCTAGTCCGCTACCTTGCTTTTGGTGGTTGCCTTGACGAAATCTTTCAAATAGGAATGGCTGTTCTTCGGGAGAAATCCCTGCACCTGTATCCATGATCGCAATAATCGCCTCAGGTTTTCCTGAAGGTGTTTTTAAGGACACATTTACACTGCCTGACTCCGTAAATTTGAGGGAGTTACCGATCAGGTTATTGAATACTCGCAAAAGTTCAAGTCGGTCGCCCTTGACCTGAGCGACTTGATCGAGATCGGCAGTTAGCTCTAAATTTTTAGAAATAGCGATCGGTTTAAGTTCTTCAACAACTTGACTAAGAAGTTCTCGCAAATCTAAAGGCTGTAAGTTAATAGTTTTACTACCTGATTCGTAGCGATACACATCAAGTAGCTTATTCACCATTTCCAGCAAATTGTGGTTACTGCGTCCCATAATTGTCAGAGCTTCGCCAATTTGTGGTGAAATCTCGCCCAATACGCCATCTTGCAGCAGTCCCAACATTCGATCTGCCGCCACTAGTGGAGTTCGCAGGTCATGGGTTAGACGCGATACAAAGTCCTGTCTCTGGCGGTCAATGCGATCGCGTTCGGCAATGCTATGTTTCAGTCGCAGTAGCGATCGCACCCTTGCCAATAGCTCATCGGCTTCGATCGGTTTACGAATAAATTCATCAGCGCCCAAGTCTAGTCCCTGCACTGCATTAGCGCGATCGTAGGCGGTGATTAATAAAATTGGGATAAATGGCAGATCCTTCATGGCTCTAATGCGGCGTGTTACCTCATAGCCATCCATGATCGGCATCATCACATCTAGCAAAACTAAATCTGGTGGCGTTGTCTCAATGATCTCTAGCGCTTTCTGACCATTTGACGATGTAATTATTTCGTATCCTTCCTCTTCAAGGATGGTGCTGACAAGAAATAAATTATCTGGGACATCATCGACAATTAATAAACGGTCAGGAGATTTCATTCAAACGCTCAAGCAAATCGGAATATATGCTTAGATCTTGTCATGAAACCGTTATCAATGCAGTCATCCTGATGATAGAAATGTGATCACATTTCTATAGCTGTCGCCAGTTTTGTTAGGACATAAAACCCAAAAGAGGGTGACGGCGCGGAGCGCCGCCACCCTCTTTTGGGTTTTGATTTGTCCTGATCCAAGTGGCAATAGCTATAGAAAAAAGCACTTTCCTAGATCTCAAAGCGCTGTAAGATCAGAGCCTCAGCGCGTAAACAAACTCACCAAAATCGTATGCGTCATTACCTAATCCTCTCTCTCAGCACGATTATGCTGCTGGGCAACGCGGTATCTGCTGAAGAAAAAAAGCCTGTCAAACCAGAAAAATATGAATATCCACAGGAAGTAGTCAGAACTTTTATGAAAGGCTGTGGATTTACCAGTGACAAAGAATATTGCGTTTGCTGTTTAGACAAATTGCGATCGCGATATACCTTTGCCGAATTTTTAGAAATTGATAAATCGGCAAGAGAAACTAGTAAAGTTCCGCAGGAAGTGATTTCGATGTTTCAATCCTGCCGTACTAAACCCTAGCGAGATGCGGCGCGAAGCGCTGCATCTCGCTCATTGGGGAGAAAATGGCGTAGCCATTTTCTCTTTTGGCATTAGTACAGATAATTAAAAGTCAAATATGGAAGTCGTAGTTATTGGTGGTGGAGCCGCAGGTTTTTTTGGAGCAATCCATGCCGCACAAGCGCCACATACTCATGTCACATTGCTAGAGGCAGGACGACAACCCCTAGCCAAAGTCAGAGTTTCGGGCGGCGGTCGCTGTAATGTCACACACCATTGTTTTGAGCCTTCACAGCTAGTTCAAAATTATCCCAGAGGTGGAAAAGCTCTTCGGGGAGCCTTTTCGCGTTTTCAAGCCCTAGATGTAGTGCGGTGGTTTAGTGCCGAAGGTGTGAAGTTAAAAACGGAAGCCGATGGCAGAATGTTTCCGATTACTGATGATTCTGAAACAATTGTCGAAGCCCTGATGTTTGCTGCTAAAAAAGCTGGCGTGAGTCTGCGTAACAATGTCCTAGTGCAGAAGATTGAGAAGTTAGGTAAATCTGAAGAAGTCTCTAAATTTGAATTATTACTTAAAGATGGGGAAACGCTGATCTGCGATCGCCTCTTACTTGCCACAGGTAGCAGTCCTTCTGGCTATGCGATCGCGAAATCCCTTGGACACAAACTAGAGCCACCTGTCCCTTCACTATTTACATTCAATATCAAAGATGCGCAGTTACACGAACTAGCGGGAGTGAGCGTAAACCCAGTCAATGTTAAGCTTTTGGGAATAAGTTCAGACAAGAAAAAATCGACTCGTACTCAACTAGAACAGTCGGGAGCAATGCTCGTAACCCATTGGGGGGTAAGTGGTCCCGCCGTTCTCAAGTTGTCAGCTTGGGCAGCCCGCGAACTCCATGACTGTCAATATCAAGCGCCACTAGCCGTCAACTGGATTCCTGCACTCAAAACCGAAGCAGTTAAACAAATTCTATTTGCAGCTAAGAGTGAGCAACCCAAAAAGTTTGTCTCTAATTATTGTCCCGTGGAGATTTCCTTGCGCCTATGGGAATATCTATTGACTAAAGCTGAAGTGGAGCTTGAAAAACGCTGGGCTGATCTCTCTAACAAAGAAATGCAGCAAATTCTCAATGTATTAACTGCCAGTGAATATGCGATCGCGGGTAAGGGTGTTTTTAAGGAAGAGTTTGTAACCTGTGGCGGTATTTGCTTGCAGGATGTTAATTTTCAGACAATGGAAAGTAAAGTTTGTCGAGGTTTATATTTTGCGGGAGAAATTTTAGATATTGATGGGGTGACGGGTGGCTTTAATTTTCAAAGTGCTTGGACAACAGCATGGATTGCCGCTCAAGCAATAGGATCGTGATTTCAAACCTAAAAAAGTAAAAGTGTTGCCCTGCAACACTTTTACTTTTTTGAATTATGCCAGGAACGAGATTTGAACTCGTGACACGTGGATTTTCAGTCCACTGCTCTACCAACTGAGCTATCCCGGCGCTGCGCTTTTTTTGCGCTTTACTAAGATAACACCAAAGGGAATTTTCGAGCAATACAATTTTAAAATTTATCCTAAAAACCCAAAGAGTGAGTTGTGGCGTGAAACGCCACAACTCACTCTTTGGGTTTTTAGAGAATGCTTCGCGCTGCAACTCATTTATTAATTTCCCGTGACTAACCAAAAGACTGATCGCAAACCATCACGGAGAGCTTTAGCTGGATTTTCAGCCCTTATTGTTGAAGGAACTGTCACTGGATGCATAGTAATACCACGACTACCTAAAACAATTTTGCCAATCACAAGGGCGCGGGGCATATGAAACTCTGAAGTAAGCACATACACATCTGTAATTTTTTGCTCCTCCAATTTCTTCACCATCACCGTAAAGTTAGTGACCGTATCTACAGCATCATAATTTAGGTGAACGCGATCGGGTTCTATACCTGCACTATCAAAAACATATTCAGCATATTCTTTTGGGCTTCCTGAAGAGACAAAGATGGGAAGTTGGGGATGTTGAAGCGCAAACTGAGCTGCAAAATTTTCGCGGCTAGGAGAACCGCCTAAAACCAAAATAGCCTGTGGCTCTCTAGCTGACAAGTTGCTGAACATAGGAGGAAAACATGGCAATCCAAAAATTATGCATCCAGAACCAATTAACCCAGATAAAGTTGCCATAGATGTTTTACTAGGTAATGGGCTAATCATTGTTGTCAGTACTTTGCGAATGAGCAAAATATTATCCGTATGATGAAACAATATGCAACCAGATATTTCAACCTTTTTGATAATGCTTGGCGATCGCAGATCGCATTTCATGATTGATTTATGATTGTCTCGATTGCTTTGATCAAAAATCTATTTCACGTCTACCTTCAATAGCCTTTGCAAGTGTAACCTCATCTGCATATTCTAGATCACCGCCCATCGGAATACCAAAGGCAATTCGCGTAACTTTTGTAAAAGGCTTTAATAATCCACCCACGTATAAAGTTGTCGTCTCGCCCTCAACACTGGGTGCGATCGCCATGATCACCTCGCTTACTTTATTTCCACTAACTCGGCGCACGAGAGTTTGAATATTCAACTGGTCGGGACTAATCCCATCCATCGGTGAAATCAATCCACCAAGGACGTGATATTTACCACGAAATTCTCTGGTTTTTTCAAGGGCGATCAAGTCGCGCGAGTCAGTCACAACGCAGATAACTGAATTGTCTCGACTAGGGGTTGCACAGATCTCACATACTGGCTCGGCTGAAAGATGTCCACATACTGTGCAGCTTCCAACCAGTTGCTTTGCTTGGATGAGTGCTTGCGCTAGGGCTTCGACTTCTTCAGTAGGTCGTTTGAGAATATGTAGTGAAAGTCGTTGAGCAGTTTTTGCTCCCACACCGGGCAACCGTTGTAATTGTTCGATTAGATTTGCTAGAGGTCGGGTGTACAAAGCAAGAAAGCCATGAAATAACATTATTAATTTTAACGTTATAGCTGTCGCCAAGTGTATCAAAAACCAAGAAGAGCGCCGCAACGCTCTTCTTGGTTTTCCTAATGTAAGTGTCTATAGCATCCAAATATGATTCGGGTTTTATTCTTGATACTTCTGAGCAAAGCGAACTTGCAGATCGTAGGCTTCTCGCTCTAGGGGATTATTTTCATACTTTTGTTTGCCCCTTTTGTACTGCACAAAATATTGATAGCCAAATTGATCCAAGCCACCATTTTGCTCACATTGCCGCACATGAACCATTTCATGCACAAGAATTGATAATTGTCTAACATCTTCGCCTTTATAGGGATCGCGCAGGTATATGCGATCGCAGTAGGTCTGAGCAATGGACTCGACTTCCCCAAAATGCACTGCTACATTACCAAACACCCAACGATCCATCATTTGAGCATTGTAAACCACGGCTACTTGATCGATGTAATCAATAAAGTACCTTCGCAAATATCGTCTTTGCAAATTATCAAGGGGAACACCTGCGCCATTCTTGGAAATCATTGTTTTTGCTGAAGCTTGGTAGGCGATCGAGCCAGCTTGTCCCCAAGCTTCCTCAATTAGGCTGGACTCTGATTCAGACTTCGCTAAAAATTGCGCTTCTGTCATTGCTAGCGCAACTACTAAAGCTAAAGTTATCAAAATTAAAAAGCCGAATCTTTGCAGGCTATTCATTTGAAACTTAAAATCCCTTAAATTTTATATAGGAAGTATGGACGCTCTCGGAAAAAATGTACCAGTTTAGTACCAAAGGCTTCGACTTCGCTCAGCCATCGGTACTTTCTATATATTTGAGCCTCAATTATGAGAATTTAGTTCATTAGAAACAATTACAACAGTAATATTATCTCGACCGCCGCGCAATTTGGCAGATTCGATTAAAGCTTGAGCGGCCTGTTGACAGTTACGGATACTCTTGAGTTGGTGGGCAATCCGATCATCACTCAACTCTTCAGTTAAACCATCACTACAAATCAAAAAGCGATCGCCTGGTTGCCACTCAACTTCGCCCGCAACTATGCCCTTGAGATCTTCGCGACCCAGACATTGCAATAGCATATGTCGCCAAGGATGGCTCTTAGCTTCGTCAGCATTCACTACTCCAGTCTGAATTGCCCTAGCAATCCATGTGTGGTCGTCACTAATTTGATCTAGCTTTGCTCCCCTTAGACGATATAAACGGGAATCTCCAATATGGCAAAACCAAGCCTGATCTTCCCGAAATATCAGGATCACAATAGTTGTACCCATATCCGAGCGAATCGGGTTGGCATTTTGATCATTGATAATTGCTTGATTAGCCTTATCGATCACATCCTGCATTAACTTTTGGGGATTCGTCTCGACTTCCCAGTATGCTTCCAAGCATTCACGAATGGAATCAACAGCAATTTGACTTGCGACTTCGCCGCCTGCGTGACCGCCCATGCCGTCAGCAACTATAAAAAATCGTCCATCTGGATCGATATGATAAGAATCTTGATTAGCTGACCTGACGCAGCCTGTATCGGTTGCTCCCGCAAATAGACGCTTCATGTTAGGTGGTTCGGCTCGAAGTACTTAGATAGACAAGTTTTTGCTAAAGCAATCTTTAGTTTAACCTTCGTAGGCAAAAACTCAAGCAATATGTTTGGGCATTTATTTTTCTGGGCGATCAATCTTTGACAATAACCGCAATACTAACAATATAAAAAAGCCACCGACTAAGCTTGCTCCAATTGCAGGGATTTGCCAACCATTTATAAATAGAAGAGTGGCACACAATAGGCAAGTTGCGCTTAATATTGCGTAAATTGCTCCAATCCCGACATTGCTAAGTCGTCGCAGCAGTCGATCAGTTTCTTGAGACTTTACCCTAACTCGGATATCGCCACGATCAAGCTTAGCAAGGGTGTCATCAATGCGGCGTGGTAAGGCGATCGCGGTATTACTAACCTGTGCGGCTTGTCTGCCGAGTTCGCCTAAAAAAGCAGTAGACAAACTGCCAGACTCTTTATTACTGCCATTTTCCATAAGATTTGTTGCGTAAGGTTTTGCGACTTCCATAAAGTTAAAAGTGGGGTCTAGTCCTTTTCCCAATCCTTCAAGTGTAGAGATTGCTCTGAGCACAAAGGTGAATGTAGCAGGAAATCGAAACGGCTGATCGTAAGCAATGTCATATATATCATCACTAATGGCGGCAACTGATTGCTTTTCCATCGGCTGACCCATAAAGTTATCTAGCATATATTGCACCGATCGCCTGATCGGTCCACTATCACCAGTAACTTCTAAAGCTCCTAAGGCAACTAATGAATTAATTACTGCTTCAGCGTCTTTTTTGGCGATTCCAAAAAAGACGCTAAGTAACTTATCACGGGTGATTGATTGGATCTGCCCCATCATCCCAAAATCATAAAAAATTAATTCTCCTTTCGCCGTTACCGCCAAATTTCCAGGATGCGGATCAGCATGAAAAAAACCGTGATTGAGTAGCTGCTCTAGGTAAGCTTCAGCGCCAATTCGGGCAATATTTTTACGATCAATTCCTGCTGCTTCCAGAGCTTCATAATTGCTAACTTTGATTCCTGGCATATACTCCAGAGCTAAAACTCGCCTTGAAACGTAACGCCAATAAACCCGTGGCACGATAATGCGGCGATCGCTTCTAAAATTGCGGCGAAATGTGTCGGCATTCTTCCCTTCATTCAAGTAGTCTGCTTCTTCATAAAGAATTTTGCGACACTCTTCGTAAATTCCTACCCAATCGCGCCCCTTGCCATGCTTAGGATGATTCTGAAAATACTGAGCAATGCTCTTGAGAATCCCCAAATCGATCGCAAATAGCTTTAGCAGTCCTGGTCGTTGCACCTTAACAACTATTTCTTCCCCCGTATGCAGTTGGGCTTTATGCACTTGACCTAGACTTGCGGCGGCAAGTGGTACTGGATCAAAATAACTAAACATTTCATCAATAGGCTTACCCAACTCGGACTCAATGATTTGTTTAGCCTTTGCTGCATTAAAAGCGGGAACTTTATCCTGTAATTTTGATAGCTCCTCTACAGACTCTGTAGGTAAAATGTCCGCACGGGTAGATAAAAGCTGACCGACCTTAATAAATGTGGGCCCCAACTGCAACAATGACTCGCGTAACCAAATCGCTCTTAGTCGAGTCCTACGTTTGGCTTTTGCTTCAGTTTTTCCGCCCACATAGCTCCACTTCTTCCCATCGATCCAAACAATCCAAGAAAAGGTGAGTACTGTCCGCCAAATATCGATAGTGCGAGCGAGTTCAGAGTAGTTGTCACGACTCCAACGATAACTAGTTTCAAGGGATAAAGCCGACACAATTTACTTGGGATAAGGGTATTAGAAGTTTGTAACAAACCTTCACATTTTAACTTGTTTGCTCATAGTTTTTAAGCGATCGTCTAAAAAGCATCAATTCTGGTTCTACAGCAAAGCAAGTTTTGCTTACTCCCTTCCCAGTGAAAGATTAGCGGTGCGGCGCTTCGCGCCGCAAATCATCTTCTGGTTTTGAAACCAAAAAAGAAAAAACCTCGCATTGCGAGGCTTTTTCTTTTTTGGTAATTACCGTTTTGAGTATTGAGGAGCTTTACGGGCTTTCTTGAGTCCGTATTTTTTACGTTCCTTACAACGAGGATCACGAGTCATGTAACCTTCAACTTTGAGAGGCTT
>JBBQRB010000115.1:0-11187 GCA_038215315.1 Pseudanabaenales cyanobacterium | reverse complement strand
TCCCTGCACCTTTGTTATCCATCCAGTATCTCAAAGCCTTGTTACGCACAAACAGAGCAGTACGAATCGCCTCATTAATGAGTGCGTACTGCTCTGTTTTGCCTTTTAACTTCGCTTCGAGAACTAACACATGGTTAATTTGATTTTTACTCTTTATATTCTAAAGTAAGGCTCGCAGTAACTGACTGCTAATATAAAGAGATTAAAGGGAATAAATTCCCTTGTCCGATTTTCATCTCAGGGCTGAAGACACTGAGCTTTCAATCTCTCGTACTTTTCTGTAAACTCTGCCAAGTTGATCTCAATAAAACCCAAAAAGCTGTGGCGTGCGCTACAGCTTTTTGGGTTTTGGGTTTAATTATGCTTGCCTACTTATGCAAAACAATTCAGTCAAGGATAAGGAGTTCCAGCAAAGACATTACGTATGGCTTTAGGAGCGCTGATCATCAAAGAGAAAATAGCAACAAGCGACGAAGAAACATTTGAGCAGATTCGCGAGAACCCATATTTGCAATACTTTCTAGGCTTGTTAGAGTAAAGCGACAAAGCACCATTTGACGCAAGTATGATGGTACATTTCCGCAAACGATTGAACCTAGAGATCCGTTGGCAGAATCAACGAATAGATTGTGAAGCCTCCAAAAGAATTGGAACAAAAAGAGAAGGCTTCAGGCTTTTTTCGCTATAAAAAGTGCAAGGTCATAACACCTAGAGTCTCAAAATCCTTACACTTCTTTGGAAAATCGCTTGGTAAATTCGGAATCTGAGTACAGCTAATCTACTATTTTCAAGCTGTATTGCCTTTAAATTCGCTCTGTAAACTTTTGCAGAAAGGCTTACTTATTGAATTGCAGGAACTGGGGGATTATTGGGAGAATTGGATTGCTGTTTGATTTTTACGTAGGCTTCGACGGTTTGGACTGCTAAGGGAGCCGCGATCGCACTACCGCCACCGCCGCCTGCATTTTCCGCAAACACAGTTACCACAATCTCAGGATTATCAGCGGGTGCATATAAGGTAAACCATGCATGATTTAGGCGCGGCGGATCTTGCGCTGTACCCGATTTGCCTGCCATCGAAATCCCCACAGAACTTAAGGAAGCCGCAGTGCCGTATTCAAATACAGCTTTTAGAGAATTCTGTAAGGCTAACAGATTTTCAGGGGCAATATTCAGCGATTGTTTCCATTCTCTAGCATCGTTATCTTCTAGTAATAAATGGGGGCGAATTTTAAAGCCACCATTGCCGACCGCCGCTGTCATCATCGAAACCTGAACGAGATTGGCTTGGACATCACCCTGTCCAATTGACATATTCAATGTGTTCCCAACATACCAAGGTTCACCAATTACTCGCTTCTTCCATTCCTCATCAGGAACAGTTCCCTTAGTTTCTTCCCCTTTAATTTCTAAGCCTGAGTAATCACCATAACCAAACTTGCGTGACCACTCTGCAAGGGTTTTCTCACCGACGCGCATACCCACTTGCCCAAAGAAAGTATTACTGCTGTAAGCCATAGCCTCGGAAAATCCAATCGTGCCGAAGCCAGCTTTATTGTGATCCCAAAATTGAAATCCACCAATATCCAGATAGGGATACGTAGGCAACAGGTCATTGATCCCAAACTTTTTGCTTTCTAGAGCTGCCGCCATCGTGACAACTTTAAAAGTGCTTGCAGGTGGATATACTTGCAAAACTCGATTGACAAAGGGATGATCCTTTTCTTGCAAGCGATTCCACACAGCTTCAGAAATCTTGCCAGAAAAAAGATTGGGATCAAAGGCGGGATGGCTGACCATCGCAAGAACTTCGCCATTTTTGGGATTCATTGCAATAACTCCCCCCTGCTGCGCCCCAAGGATCTTTTCAACAGCTTTTTCTAAATCCAAATCAAGGGTCATCTTGACCGCATTACCTGCTTTTGGTGGCTTTTGTCCTAGAACGCGCAATACCTTACCCAATGCATCAACTTCTACCTGTTGACCTCCCCATTCACCACGCAGCATATTCTCAAAGGCATATTCCACACCCGCTTTGCCCAATACATCCCCAGGACGATAACCCTTTTCCTTCAGTTCAGGAAGCTCCTCGGCAGTAATTTCTCCTGTGTAGCCAAGGACATGAGCTGCCACATCGCCGTTGGGATAGTAGCGTACTGCCTCAGGCTCAACCTGTACCCCTGGTAAGTCCATGCTGTGCTCAGATAGCAATGTCACTAATTTGGGACTAATCGCGCTAGAGACTCTGACTAGGTTGGGAGAGTTGTAGCCTTCTTGTTCTAACTTTGCGGTGATTGTAGTCGCAGGCACAGCGATATATTTGGCAAGCCGCTCAATAGTTTCGCCCCATTTTTCTTTGGGCTGGGCAATCGGCCATAGATAAACCACATGGGCTAATCGGCTGGAGGCAAGGATATTGCCTTTACGATCAA
The DNA here is from genome assembly GCA_038215315.1 of Pseudanabaenales cyanobacterium. GTDB lineage: Bacteria > Cyanobacteriota > Cyanobacteriia > Pseudanabaenales > Pseudanabaenaceae > Pseudanabaena. The sequence goes on along the minus strand of JBBQRB010000115.1, from coordinate 8,755 downwards.
ACAGCCTTCCCCTTTCAGGCGGTTTAGCAATTAGGCGAATCCGATTGTTTTCGGCAAGCTGCTGGTTGCGATCGCCTTCGATGATCTGTAAATAAAATAATCGTCCTCCCAGAAGACCAATTAGTACGAGTAAGCTTAGCAAAAATAAAATTGCTGCTCGCATCCCTTTACCCATTGTGCGGGTATTTTCAGTGGGGTTAAAGGGAGAAATTTGTCTTTGCGTAAAAGTCATACTGCTAAAGAAAGATTTTAGGGGGAGTTTTGTCGCTAGAATAGTTAAGTAAGTCTATTGTATTGCGATCGTGGATTTAATTAATTCCATTGCATATCTAGTTGCTTATTTGCTTGAGCTGGGTTTTTTGCAGCCACCAACTCAGATTATAGAAATAATCTGGAAGTTACATTGCATATTTAATTGCATATTTATTAGAGGAGCTAAAAGGGCGTGATTGTGACACCTATTCGTCCAGTTGGCCGTAAGTGGAGTAATCTTAGTTTTACTTCAACCCTCTATCTTGCGCCAGTGCTAGACCTGCTGCTAGAGGAAGTGCCGTCAGAATGGCAACCTGAGTTGCGGCTTGGTCTGCAAGAGGCTCTGGTGAATGCTGTTAAGCATGGCAATTCGTTAGACCCATGTAAACAAATCACAGTGAAGTTTTCGATTGTTGCTCAAAATTATTGGTGGGAGATTACCGATCAAGGGCAAGAAATACCTTGCTCAAGTCGGGACAATGGGGATGAGCCAACTCCGTGCCATGATCTAGAGTGTGGTAGAGGGTTCTATATATTACGCAAGATTTTTGATCATGTGACTTGGGATAGCCAAGTCCATCAGTTAAAGCTCTGTAAGCGCATTGATCGCGCTATAAAGCCGCTACTTACCTAATCATAGAAATGGACAAATCAAACTCCAAAAGAGGGTGGTGGCGCTCCGCGCCGACACCCTCTTTTGGTCTTCACTACCACTTACTGATTGCATCAGTCAGGTGCGAGGCGGCGGCTTGGACTGAGGCGATCGCTCTGGTATAGCCCAACCGCGTAGGGCCCAATACACCGACTGTACCGATAGGTTTATCGTCGCAGCGATAGTTAGTAGAAATAAATGTGCAGTTTTGAATTGGCTCTATGGAAATCTCTGAACCGATCCTAATGCTGACCGAGTTTGCACCATGACTAGGCTGAGCGACTATTAATGCCATTAGTGAAGCCCGATCTGCTTCTAGTAACTGAACAATATTTTGGACTTGTTGCAAATTAGAAAATTCAGGCTGACGTAATAACTCTGTCAAGCCGCTAATAAACATTTGTCCTAAAGCAGTGCGATCGCATAGACGCATGAGTTGTTGCAAAGACTGTTGCAGTAGCACTGCGTATTGACGAAACTGACGATCTAGATCATCCCAATGCAGTGCACTATTTAACTCTGACCAGTTTTTATCGCGTAAATGTTCATTTAAAAAATTGTTGAGAATATTTAATTCTCCCTCTAGCAGCTCTGGGCTAGTCTCACTCGGCAAGTCCATCGTCACCGATGCGGTGTGATAGGTATCACTCACTGCGATCGCCATTACTTTACGATCATCGACCATGACTAATTGTAAATGCCGAATTCGCATGGTTTGCATATTTGGCGCTGTAATTACCGCAATACATCCGCTTAGGGTTGCCAAGATCTGAGCCACATCTCGCAAAATGCCATCAAGGCTAGACTTACCAATGCGATCGCCTTTACTCGCCATAAACTGGTTTGTACTGTAGGTTAGTTCGCTGGCAGGATCGATCAGTTCATCGACATACACGCGATAGCCTGAGTCTGAAGGAATTCGCCCTGCCGATGTGTGAGGCTGAAATAGGAATCCACTGCGATCCAGCATATTCATGACATTGCGGATTGTGGCAGGGCTAACATCAAAGTCATACTCAGCAACCAAAGCTTTGGAGCCAACTGGCTCGGCAGTATGAATATAGTGGTCGATGGTTGCCCAAAGGACTTTTTGCTCGCGATGGGTAAGTTGATGTTTCATAGAGTCTGCTCAAAAAGTAAATGTAAAAAATCCAAATTAGGTGATTTCTCGAAAAGAATATCCCCATGTAGCGCAAGCGTCTCGCTTGCATTGTGGTGGCATTGCCAAAAGTCTATAAACAAAGAAAAGAAAAAATAATTGTTAAAATTTTATTGTTAGATTTAGTGCCTATCGCCGTAAACGACTAATACTACAATACTAAAATTCTAAAAAAATCTGGTAACAAGTTGTACTACTCCCTTCCCAGTGAAAGATTAGACGTTGCGGCGCACCGCGCCGCAACGATAATTTCTTGGGTTTAATGTCTAGTCCTATGCTAGGAAGGGAGTAGCAGTAGACATTATGAAATCCTAGCTGCCTCTATAAAATTTCATTGAGATTTGTAACGACATTTGGCTCGATATCGTTACAATAGCCAAATGAGTTTTAAAGAAAGAGATGAGACGCTTTTTTAATTCTGTCCTTTGCAGCAGTTACTGATCTAAAGAATTGTCAGAATATTTATAAAAGCATTGCTCAGCAATGCTTTTATAAATATTCTTGGTTAGAGTTTGAGCGCAAAGTAGTGTATTTTTTAGGAAAGTGACAAAAATTATGCCACTTTTATCAGTTAAAGCTCCATACTGTAATGTTTTAGAGATCCCCGCGATTAAAAATCTTCATGGATAAACAAGAGCAAGCTACGGCAGTTGAACAGCAATATCTATGGGCAGTCGGGCTAGATACCGATATATTTCCGCCAGACTCGTTGATAAGCGATCGCTACCGTGTCTTATCTTCGCAAGTTGTCATTGATACCGATCCCTATAGCCTCCCTGAGTTGCCCCTTGAGTTCCAGACCTATGTGGTGTCGTACCTCAAGTTATCACGACTCAGCTTGCATCTGCCGCGTCCTTATAGTTTGTTGTTGCTAGGCGAAGATCTCAACCTGTCGGAAGTGTTTTTATTAGAGAATGTGCCAATTGGGCGTGAAGGTCGTCTCTGTCCTACCCTAGCCGAAGCGTGGGGAAGTGCATCCGCATTGCGTCAAATTAGTCTGCTGTGGCAGGTTCTCAACCTGTGGCAGCCACTCGCTGAGCAGAATATGGCTCGCACTTTAATTGATCCGAAATTAGTTAGAGTTGACGGCAAGTGGGTCAGACTGTTGGAATTGCAAGCAGATGTAGCGGCTGTGCATATTTCTCAATTAGGTGACATTTGGGTGCAGTGGCTGGACTTAGCGAAGCCAGAAATTGCTGAGCCGATCGCCGAATTTTTCTACAGTCTTGGGCGTGGAGAATATGACATCAATGGCGCGATCGCCCATCTCGACAAACTAGCGATCGCCACGATGAAAGATCAACCCCTCACGGTTAGGATCGCTACGGCAACGGATGTTGGGATGCAGCGCGAACACAACGAAGATGCTTGCTATCCAGATATCAAGCGCCAAAAACGTTCAGAGCAGGCTGAAGGTTTATGCGATCGCCTAGCGATCGTTTGTGACGGTCTCGGTGGTCACGAAGGCGGCGAAATCGCTAGCTCCCTTGCCATCAAAACCTTAGAACAACAGCTAAAGACCTTACTCCATCAAGCGGAAACCGATCCTGATTTTACAGCCCAAGGATTTATGGCGCAGCTAGAAATGGCAACGCGCGTCGTCAATAATCAAATTGTTGCCATCAATGACCAGCAACATCGTCAAGCCCAGCAACGCATGGGAACCACCCTCGTCATGGCGATCATGCCTCGCCCGATGGGACAAATTAGTAATGAAGTCTATGTTGTCCATGTCGGTGATAGTCGTCTATATTGCGTAACCAAAGATAATTTGCGTCAAGTCACCCTAGATGATGACGTGGCAACTCGCGAAACTACTCTCGGCTACAATTTCTATGCTTACTCCTCCCAACGTATTGATGGTGGAGCCTTAATTCAGGCTTTGGGAACACGCGGCTCAGAGATGCTAGTCCCAAGAGTACAGCGCTTTTTTATTGATGAAGACTGTGTATTGTTGCTATGTTCCGATGGTTTAAGTGACTTTGAGCGTATTGAGCAGGTGTATCGTGACTACCTATTACCCATAATTACCGAAGGTAAACCCCTTGAGCGCAGTTGCCAAGACCTAATCAACAAAGCCAACGAACTAAATGGTCATGACAATATTACGCTAGCCCTGATGCGATGCCGTCTAACAGCACCTGATATTGCCGAAGACCAAGCCAGCGAAGGCAACTTAATTGACACAGATCAACTAAAAGAACAGGAAGCCGACACAGAAGACATCCATCCCCACGATCAGCCGCAAGACGATGCAGGTGCTTTGACTGTCTCTGACTCAAGTTCTGACACAGATGCGGAAACTCAGGAATCATTCACCACTAACCCAGATTCCGCCAAAACAGAATTTGCCGTTCCCAAGCAAACAAACACTGCCTTTATTGTCATTTTAATTTTGATTGCGCTGATCTTAGGAAGTGGATTTGCCGCTATGCAATTCCCTCAAGTCAGAGATTGGGTACAGAAGAATCTGCCCGTAAAGATTAATTGATCTGAGAGGATAAGCGGTGCTTTGCAATCAAACCAGAACCAGTAAAAAACTTAAAAGGGTTGCGAAGCAGCCCTTTTAAGTTTTTTACTGTGGTTCGTTTGATTGGAAATTGCTGCGAGTTAAAAAATGGCAACACCATTTTTTAACTCTGTATAAGTGAGTGGCGGCTCGCCGCCGCTCACTTATTGATTTTTTAGTTGCGACTGCATCAAGAGAGTTGCTTCTTGGGCAGGTACAGGACGACTGAATAGGTATCCTTGAACAGCATCACAACCATGCGATCGCAAAAACTCTAGTTGCTCCTTACGCTCAACACCCTCAGCGATCGCCTTGAGATTGAGGTTATGAGACATCGCAATAATTGCCGATGTAATTGCTGAGTCTTCCTTATTTTGCGGAGTTTCACGGATGAAGCTAGCATCAATCTTGACTTTACTAACTGGCAGAAGTCGCAAATAACTAAGGGAAGAGTAGCCAGTTCCAAAATCATCAATGGATACACTTATTCCAGAAGCTTGCAATTGCTTTAGCATCTTGATCGTTGTTGTTTGATCCTGCATTACTAAGCTTTCCGTAATTTCTATTTCTAAATATTGTGGTTCTAGCTCGATATCACTTAAAATTTGCATAATGCGATCGCAAAGATCGGGAACTTGAAATTGCTTTGCCGAGAAGTTTACAGCCATCCTAATTGCTGGGAATCCATCTAGTTGCCATTCGCGATTTTGTCGGCAAGCAGTTTGTAAAATCCATTCTCCTAAACGCACGATTAGACCATGTTCTTCTGCCGCAGGAATAAACTGATTGGGAGGAACCCATCCCAACTCTGGATGTAACCAACGCGCCAAAGCTTCCATGCATTCAATTTGACCTGTTGCCAGATTGATCTGTGGTTGGTAAAACACTTGAAACTCAGAACGCTCGAGAGCCTGACGAATGCCATTTTCGATCGCCACATACTCCTGCACTTCTGCGCCGATCGCATGATTGTATAACTGATAATGATTGCGTCCCCGATCCTTTGCTCTGAACATAGCCGTATCAGCGTGTTTCATTAATGTCACTTCATCAAGCCCATCGCTAGGATATAGACTAATACCGATGCTTGTACCAATGTGTAGGGGCAACTCCTCCACAAAAAAAGGACTTTCAAAGGATTGTAAAATCAACTGAGCAAACTGCTGAATCGACTGTACGCTCTGGACATCGGGAACAAAGATCATAAATTCATCTCCACCCATCCGCGCTAAGAAAGTATCTTCAATCATGCAGTCGGTTAGTCTATTGGCAACTTCGATCAAAAGGCGATCGCCTGCTGCATGTCCCATCGTGTCATTGACTAACTTAAAGCGATCTAGGTCTAGGAATAATACGGCTAGTAGAGGTGGTGCAAGGTTAATGTCAAGAGTTTCATCTTGAATGCGATAGTCTTGCTGCAACTTTTCTGAAGCCTTACCTAAGGCTGTAGATAGGCGGTCGCGAAAAAGAACTCGATTAGGCAACTTAGTGAGCGAATCATGAAAAGCTAGATATTCTATTTCTGCTTTGGCGCGTTTACTTTCCGTAATATCTTCAACAGTTCCTTCAATGTAAAGAATATTTCCCGCAACATCATGAACTGGATGGACATTTTCTGTAGTCCAGATTATAGAGCCATCTTTCCGATATACCTGTGATTCAAAATCTTTAACATCTTCTTGAGCTAATAGCAGATTGACTAATTTACAACGACATTCAGGGTTAACATAAAGCTGATTTTGGATATCAGTGACATTATTAATCAAATTATTCGGTGAGTCATATCCATAAATTTTGGCAAGCATCGGATTAGCAATCAAAAATTTCCCTTCAATGGAAGTTTGAAAAATACCTTCGATTGCATTTTCAAAAATGCTACGATACTTGGCTTCAGCCAGTTTGAGGGATTCCTCAGCACGTATTCTTTCCGTAACATCATTAATTAAAATCAGTTCACAGCGACGACTATTATAAGTAAGGGTATGGGCGGAAACTTCAACGACGATATGACTGCCATCTTTTTTGGTATGTCTCCACACTTCAGGATGGGTCAATCCCGAAGAAATCTTAGAGATTGCCTCTATCAGCTTCGGGACATCTTCGGGAGGGCGAATATCTGCCAATGTCATCGATAAAAACTCTTCTTCACTATAACCATAGTGATTAGTTGCCGCTTGGTTTACAGCCAAAAAACTCAAGGTTTCTAAATCATAAATCCACATCGGATTAGGATTATTTTCAAAAAGATAGCGAGTTCGACTATCAACATCTTTTTGGTTTTGAGCTGTTTGCTCCCAATCGGTGATATCTTCAAATCGATTGACAAAATGTGGCATCACATTGGAGTAAGCTGCATCTCCAATGTTTAGATCAGTACTTTGTAATACCTGTACGATCTGACCGTCTTCACGGATATATCTAACATTGAGATAGCAATGATCTAGCTCACCTGAGAGAAGTCGTTCTTTAAGAAAATAGTAGGCTGACAGGTCATCAGGATGGCAGATTTGTTCGTATTTGAGTTGACAAACTTGCGAGTCATCATATCCCAACAGATCACAGAAGGACATACTGACATTGCGGATTTGGTCATCTAGAGCAGTTTCAAAAACGCCAACCGTGCTGTTTTCTATACATTTAGCAATTCGCATTAAGTTTTTGAGACGCTCTTGTTTGAGGATCTCTTGGTATATCGGATTCAGATTTTTGTATCTTTCAGCCAATTTTTTGTACCTTGTCGGTCTAGTATTACCGATTCTGCCAAAATTTTTGTAAATTCGTAAGTAACTGGTGATAATTAAATCCACATCTAAAACCTGAGTCGCACGTTGCGCGTGTGCCTCAGGTTTTAGGATTTTATATTTAATTGTGCCTACAGCTACTTAATAAGGGTTTTCGAGTCACGAAATGATAAGTAGATAGACGTAATTAAACCCAAAACCCAAAACCCAAAAAGCTGTAGCGCACGTGCAGCGTCCGCTACAGCTTTTTGGGTTTTAAGGTTTCTTTTACCCATCTACTTATTGCCACTTTATAACTTCGTACAAAACATATTAATGCATATATTAATGCATATATTAGTGCAGAGAGCCACTATGACGCTGATACACAAACTCAAGGGATAAATCAATGATTTGTTCTTTGCATAGCGGCACTGCTAATTGCTGAATTTTAACGCGATCGCTATAAGCTTGTATTTTTTTAGCGATCGCCTCAGTAATTCCACCTTCGGTCAAAAAGTATGGTAGCACCTCGATTTTAGCGCTACCTTGGGATAACAAAGACTCGATCTGAGTTTCGACTTTTGGCTCAACTCCCCAGTAGGCAGCGATCGCATCACATTGTTGAGCTAGATTTTCTACCACTTGATTCGCCCCATCGCGGCGACTACCGTGGGCGATTAAGATGCGATTTGGGGAACTGCAACTTTGGGGAACCTGACTTTGTGAATCTGATGATTGATTTGTAAAGCTTTGCATTAATAACTGAGGAATCTGTGGACTAGTACCAAGATGTTTGGTAATCCAAAACATCAATCTCTCAGTATCTGCATACTTGCCTTGATATTTACCCTTAAAATTACTAGCCGCAATCGCGACCTGTTCAGGAATGTCTTCCTTAACATGGACTCCTTCTAGCAAGAACAATGGCAAAATTACAATTTCTGTCACCCCTGAATTGATTACCTCCAAGGCAAATATTTCTAATTGCTGTGACAGGCTCAAATCTTGTCCTTCCAAACAACCGCCACCAATGCGAGAGAATTGAGATCCAATTTGGGATCGGGCTGTAGCTAATATATCTTGTAAAACCAACCATGAACGGCGATCGCTACTGCCATGGGTCACATAAAAAAGCGCTATGGCATCCATCGTGTTTACTGGGTAGAAGTATAATTATCATGTCTGCTTTGTTATGTCTGCTGTATGGATCAAGACAGATTAATCAAACGCAGATACTCCCTTCCCAGTATAAGAATAGGTATTAAAACCCAAGAATTAGCGGTGCGGCGCGAAGCGCCGCACCGCAAAAAGTTTAAAGGGTAGGGAGTAGCAAATTTTAAACTAAATTATATCGAGTAACGCATATCGAAACTATTTACGGAAAAACCCAAGAATTAAAGGCGCATCAGTTAAAGCAAATGGATCGGCTAAATCGAACGCGATTGCCCCAAGATAGCCTG
>JBBQRB010000114.1:0-11235 GCA_038215315.1 Pseudanabaenales cyanobacterium | reverse complement strand
GTTTAGCTCTCTCAGGGGCAGAGATGTGACATGACGGTTCCCCAAGTCGCAAGCTAGTTATAGCAATTGAACTACTATGGCTGTAAATAGTCAAAATGTCTAAAAATTTATGCGAATCTTATTAGTAGATGACGAAGAGGAATTAGCTGAACCTTTACAACGAGTTTTAACAAATCAAGGATATAAAGTTGACAGCGCCAATAGTGGCGATCGCGGTTGGCAATTGGCACAAACTGGTGATTATGATCTGTTGATTTTAGATTGGATGATGCCTGAGCGATCGGGAGTAGAAATTTGTCAGCAAATACGACAAAAGGGATATTCCACACCAGTTCTAATTCTTACGGCAAAAGACACATTGAATGATCGCGTTGAAGGACTGGATAGTGGAGCCGATGACTATCTGGTCAAACCTTTTGAATTGCGCGAGTTACTGGCTAGAGTCAGAGCTTTATTACGCCGTAAACCAACCGCAGCGATAGTAAATGAATCAGTCAAATTGACCTATGGAGACTTAGAGCTTGATCGGAATAATCAAATCGTAAGACGGGAGCAAAGCGTTATTGCGCTTACGGAGAGAGAATATCAACTTTTAGAATATTTTATTCTCCATCCCAATCAACTCCTCAGCCATGAACAAATTTCACAGTATCTATGGAAAGAAGGCGAGGATTCACCAACAAGTAATGCTCTTGCGGCTCAGATTAAGCTATTGCGTCGTAAAATCGACCGCGATCGCCCAATATCGCTAATCAACACGGTCTATGGTAAAGGCTATCGCTTTGGATAAAGAAAAAGCATCGCTAAGCGATGCTTTTTTCTTTACAGCCTATTGAGGATTTAAAAGTTTATCTGGGTTCTATAACAGCGCAAAGCGCTGTAAATAAGAGATTGAAATTTATACAGCCGCAAAGTTAGCAGCAACAAATTCCCAGTTGATCAACTTTTCCACAAAATTATTCATGAAATTAGGACGGCTATTTTGGAAGTCCAAATAGTAAGCGTGTTCCCAAACATCCATTGTCAAAAGTGGAACTTGTCCCTCATGGATCAAAGGATTTTCAGCATTAGGAGTTTTGGTGATTTTCAGTGTGCCACCTTCAGCTACTAGCCATGCCCAGCCACTACCAAATTGAGTTGCGCCAGCATTTTTAAATTCGGTCTTAAAGTTTTCTAGACTTCCGAAGCTAGCATTGATTGCATCTAGCAAAGCGCCAGTAGGAGTGCCACTGCCAGCAGGCTTGATCCCATTCCAATAGAAAGTATGGTTCCAAACTTGAGCAGCATTATTGAAGATGCCAGCTTTTCCTTCTTTGTAGCTAATTTTAATGATATCTTCCAAGCTCTTGTCAGCTAGATCGGTATCTTTGATCAAGTTGTTGAGATTGTCAACATAAGCCTTGTGATGCTTACCATAGTGAAATGCTAAGGTATCGGCGGACATACCCGAATCTGCAAGAGCATCTTGGGCGTAGGGTAAAGAGGGAAGTTCAAATGCCATTTTTGTATAACCTTTAAAGTTTGAATTGATTTCTTAGCTTTAAGTATTGTTACAATTATAGACGAGATTGTAAATCGTAGTGGCTGTTACAACTTTAAAACAGTAATTTGTATATTTAATCCAACTTTGATGCTTGGATTGCCTGCAGTAGTAACCCAATCATCAAAGTTGAGTTGGAGAAAGTAAGCCAATCATGCTCGTTCAAAACCAGTTTATGTAGGGAAAATTGCTACTTGTTAATCCATTTCTAGGATTGATAACGTAGTTTATATAGCGAAAACCCAATAGAGAGTTCAGCTTTCTATTGAGTCCTATGTTATTACCTCATACCAAAAGACAAAAGTGTTGGCACACTCTCGTCAATTGATATTACTGGTTAAAGCGATACAAAGCCGATAAGCCCCTTGGCAAACAAATGAAAAAAAGAGATCTTTTAATAACTGGTGTTGCTGTGATTGGCGGCTCATGGTTATGGCAATTTTTACGATCGCCTTCTCCAGAGACAGCGATCTCCTCAGCCCCACCTCAACTAAGTAATGCAACTAAAAAATACAAAATTATGAAAACTGAAGCCGAATGGAAAGAAGTTCTTACTCCTGAACAATTTCAAGTTTTACGCAAGCATGGCACTGAGAGATCCTTTAGCAGTCCTCTAGACAAGGAATATGACAAAGGAGCTTATCACTGTGCAGGATGTGATCTGCCTTTATTTACATCTGACACTAAGTTCAATAGCCGTACTGGTTGGCCGAGCTTTTTTGCCCCCCTCGAAGGGGCGATCGGCACTACAGTTGATAAGTCTTTGTTTATGAAGCGGGTTGAAGTTCATTGCAGTCGCTGCGGCGGTCACTTGGGTCATGTTTTCGATGATGGACCAAACCCCACTGGACAACGTTACTGTATGAATGGAGTTTCACTCAAGTTTGTTCCTGCATAAGTACTGCCAAGTGTATTAGGACAAAGCAAAACCCAAAAGAGAGAGGCGGCGCGCTGCGCCGCCTCTCTCTTTTGGGTTTTAATAACTATATAAATGAGTAGTGGCGCTTCGCGCCGCTACTCATATTCACATTAATTGCGAAGTTCCACTCCATTTTGAATATTGGTCACATTAGCGGGTGGACGAGTCCAATTAAAGTCACTAATGCGAAGCAGTAATTCTCCTAGACCTTGGGTAGGGTTGTAGCGAATTACAACAGCATAGGTGCGGCGGGCATATTCTAGGGAGTAGGAAGCATCAAATAAGTTTCCATTGTCCAAGTTCCAGCTCTGTTGAATGCCGAGTCGAATTGGACCATAAATCTGCTGAACTATACCTGCGGTCAGCGATCGCGTATCAGCAAGACGATCAAACAAAAAAGGCGATCGCCCTGTGGAAAAAGCCTGTGTATAACTAACTGTAAAGCTGGTGTAGTCAAGGAAGTCTCTTATAAAGTTTCCGACTTCCGCAGATAAGCCTAAAGTCCCAAACAAAGTAGCTTGATTAGAACCATTAGAGTAGTAGGAGTTCACACCTTGCAAAGACACAAATGCATCAAGTCTAGGAACAATTGGTTTTGGCGAAAATCTTAGCCCAGTCTCCTTCTCAGCAGGGGCAGGCTCTCCACGCAATAAAGGAAAAGCACGACTTAAAACAGCCGCACTCTGCAAGCGAAGCAAAGTACCAACTGTATTCAAATTTTGGTCATCACGGACAGCACTAATCGCCTGAGCTGCGACTTGGTAATTAAAATTTATCTGTGAATCCCCAAGCACAAAGTTGGGTGAAAATAGCGTAGATCCCGTAATGTTATTGACATCTTGGAAGCCTAGAGAACCATTGAAAACGCGATCGCGGAAGGCGTATTGCGATAGTAATGTATAGTCACCAAAAATTGGAGTTTGGTAGCTCGCATTAAACCGAAGTACAGTATCCAAACGTGAAAAATCTAGTCCAGAAAAACTAGCTCTCGCCGATAAGGTTTGTCCATTATCAAAGGCTCCATTTAAAGTTGCAACTACACCTAAAAGGTCGAATCCCGAAAAACCACTCTGTCCCTCCTGACGGGAAAAAGCTCTTTGAATCAGTAATTGAGGCGATAGTTGAAAGCTTAAATTTGGTTGAGTGATCACATCAAAGCTCTGTTGATAGAAAGCCCCATCGCGATCGCGACGGTCAAAACCGACTAATGCTGGCGTAAAGCGCTGAAAGCGATCAAGGATAATACTATTTACTGGCAATGGTAGTGAGAAGCCTTGATCAAAAACAATACGTGGTGATTCTAGATCAAGGCGGTTTTGAGTAGGTGAAATGGGAGTCAGAGTCGCCTTGCTTGTTATGATTTCTAACTCAGGCGGACTAAACGGATCGTTGGTAACGCGCAAATTTTCTGCCGTCCAAGTATCGCCATCGATAATAAGTCGTTCAGCAATGAATCCAACTCGGCGCACCTGTCCTTCGGTGGAGTTACTCGTACCTGCGACCGATATTGTAACTGAGTTGGTGGCAATTTCTGAGGGCGACCGCGATACTTCAGAGCTGACTAGCGTACCAAGATCAACAGATCCTGAAGCATTAAGCAGTTCTCCTTTAATATCTGCATAGTTGTAGACCAGCTTTGTGCCAACAATTCTCTGATTGCCGCGCGTAAAAAAAACATTTCCCTCCGCAATTACCTCTTGAGTCTTAGTGTTTAATTGCACTCGATCAGCTTTGAGATTTGACTTTTTATAATTAATCGCGACATTGCCTTCAGCCACAAATATCTGAGTATTGATGTCATATTCTTGGCGATCGCTGATTACATTTAGCAGATCGCCCTGAGGCGGATCTTTGGGTAAAGCTGGAAAAGGCTTATCCGTAGGCTTGGGCTTAGGCAGACTGTTAGGTTTTATGGGGCCAGCTTGAGCTAATACTGTCGGTAGCTGTGCGGCTAACTCTGATGCAATCTGCCTTGCAATTGCGTCAGGTTCAGGGAGTCTTTCTAATAATAACTGTAGCTGCGATCTCACTTCAGCAGGCAATTGATTAGATGCGCCTATATCACGAACTTTCGATGTAGGCAATCGCCTCAACGTTTGAGTATCACTGGCTTGCCGAACCTCAGCATAGATGCTAGGTGGCAGTTGTTGAGTTGAAGTTAGTAGTAAAAAGTCCATACATCGATTAAGTTTACAGGATTTTTCCCTACGATCTAACGCTTATTAGTACAAGTCCTCAAATTAGCTTCGCTATTTTGAGAACTTTACGATCTTACTAAGTCTTGTTTTTAATTGTCAGGAGTATAGCCATACTTTATCTAAATAGCTATAAATCGCAGTTATTTTCTAGTTAGTCACTTGCTTCAAATTAGAGTACCAAAGGCTTCGATTTCGCTCAGCCATCGGTCGCGTTGGCTGAGCGAAATCGAAGCCACAGTTATAGCTGTCTTTAGTCTTGCAGCAGATTGCGAACAAACCAAACCCAAATTTTTTATAAAAGCCCCGCGAAGCGGGGCTTTTATAAAAAATTTGAGTTTGGTCGGGATTTGCAGTAAAACTCAAGAGAGGGTGGCGACGCTCCGCGCCGCCACCCTCTCTTGAGTTTTAGTTTATCCTGATACAAGTCAAAGCCACAGACATACTTGAATTGATAGTCAAGACTAATTGCGAATTTGTACAGGCATTAACAGATAAGTCATCTTAGTTGCTCCAATCGGAACAAGTACCGCAGGGCTAGTCGGATTATTAAGTTGAATTTGAATTTCATTACTGGGCAGAGCCTTTAAGCCATCAAGTAGATATTTGACATTAAAAGCAATTTCCACATCTTCACCAGATACTTGAGCAGGCAAAGATTCGCGTCCAGCCGCCACATCAGGCGCTTCTACTGATAGGGAGATCTCTTGTCCCGTAGAGTCAATGGAAATCTTCACGATATTATTTTTCTGGTCTGCCAAGACCGCAATTCGCTCCAGCGCTGAGAGAAATAACTTCCGTTCCAAAGTAACTTGTCTCTCAAAACGACTAGGAATTAACTGACGATAGTTGGGATAACTGCCATCAAGTAGCCGCGAAATCAAAATTTGATTGGCACTCTGGAAAATCATGTTAGCGCGATCAAACTTAACCGCGATCGCACCTTCAGTTTGTTGATTTAGCATTCGCTCCAACTCTCGTAGCGCTCGCGCAGGAATAGTCACTTCCAAGTTAGTAGTCACTGTATCGCCAGTCACAGGTGGCTCATCTGCATCTAGGAAACCTGTCTGCACAACTGATAAGCGGTGTCCATCGGTCGCGGCAAACTCGAGGTGATCACTATCGGCGGTCAAATGAACTCCTGTCAAGATGCGCTTAGTCTCATCGGCTGAAGTTGCGAATAATGTCGAAGCTAATCCACTCAACATTGCTTCAACAGGGAGATAGGTTACTTGACCATCTTCACCAATTTGAGGCAACTCAGGAAACTCCTCAACTGGCAGCCCATGCATTTGATAGCGTCCCGAACCACAAATAATGGAAACCATCGTATTGTCCTTGTCCACGCTGATTGTAATATCTTCATCGGGAAGGCGGGAAACGATGTCATTGAGGAGTTTTGCAGGCAAGGTAATTGATCCCGCCTCGACTACCTGAGCGACAAAGGAAACCTGAATTCCAAGATTGAGATCAAAAGCAGTCATGCCAAGACTCTGATTCGCAGCATCTGCATCCATTCGGATATTTGCCAAGATCGGATGAGTGGGGCGGGAGGCGACAGCACGACCGACGAGAGCGAGATTAGCAGCAAGTTGATTTTGAGGGCAGACTAGTCGCATAGTGCAAAGAATGGGTAAGAAAGTGTTTAGGAAAACTCTAGTGAAGATGTTGGGCGAATAAGTGTTCTTCTGTGTCTAACCGATGCGGTTCTCAAACAAGAGAAATGGAATAGTTCTAAACTAAAGAGAATCTTGAAATAGAAAAGTGTTGAATTTGAGAACTTGTAAAATCGATATGTTTGTCTTTGATGTCTTAAGGGATTTTCATTTTTGTTTGTGGAAGCAAATCATATCATCATTTGCATTTTTTGAACGGTTTAAAATCAAAAAATTTTTTACTATTTCGAGAATAAAATTTCATAATTTTTTCGTTCGATCTAAATATTACTAATTTAAAGAATAATAATTATTAAATAGTAGTAGTAGGGGCTGTGGAAAATGTGGATAACTATAACAAAGATATGCGTGATCACACTTTCAGGGATTTTTACCTGTGGATAACTCTGTGGATAAAGTGGCTAGTTATCCACAGAGTATAAATACCTATAAAAAGTTTTCCACATTTTCCCCAAGGTTATCCCCAGATATTTGATGGTTTTCCACAAAAAAGTTGTACTTTTCCACAGGTTTTCCACAGGCTTAGGTCAAATATCATCATCTGATGACTGCTGAGACAGCAAGAAAATCGCTATATATTTACTAGTATTTCTTATTCGATCAATATTTAATTGAATTAATATTTCTTAAAATATATAATCTTTAAATGAAAATTAAATATTTATTAAGAATCTAATGAGGCTTTTTGAATTTTGATATCTCTAGAGCTTGCCTGATATTTGTAAGAGCGTTACTTCCCAAACTAACCTTGGTTGGACATATCTCCCAATTAGTTCCCTTGCTTTATCTAGATATTGCAAAGTTGATAGCGCTTGGTGATGTTCCCAAAAGTAATTTTGAAGATAATCAATCATCCATAACTGTAAATCTACATCTAATTCTTTATTGATTTGCTTAGCGATCGCCATAGCACTCTTGGCATCGACAGGAACTTGCTGCACGGAGTTGAGTAATTCTGATGGAATACTTTTAAATCTTTCAAAGGACTCGATCGCTTGTCCTGCGGAACCTTGAGCTAGGGTTACAACTGCGGGTGGAATATCACTATAGCCTTCTTTCAGTAATACTTCTTGAGTTTGACTTTGATTTAGTCTGGTGAATGGAATGCGTTGGCATCGGGAAACCAAGGTTGGTAGTATTGAGCCAGCATCAGGCACAATCAGGATAATCGTGGCATAGAGAGGCTCTTCTAAGGTCTTGAGCAAGCTATTTGCTGCTGACTCTGCCATAGATTGTGCTTCTTCAATAATGACAATGGAGCGATCGCATTCGAGGGGCGCACGACTTACAAATTCGCTGATTTCGCGGACTTGCTCGATCCTGATCTGGGGCATGGCTCTTCGTTTTAGCCCTGCGGCTTCGGCTTCTTTTGCCGTCAGCATTTTACCCTTGTCTAGATATGTCGGCTCAACCCAGAGAAGATCGGGATGGTTGCGATCTCTAAGTCTGTTTGTGGACTTGCGATCGCCTAATAAAACTTCCGCAAGAGCCAATGCAGTTTTGCTACGCCCCACCCCACTTGCCCCCGCAAATAGATAGGCTGGCGCAATACGACTTTTTTGAATTGCTGCTTTTAGTAAGGCGATCGCCTGAGTTTGCCCAATGATCTTGTCAAAGGGGGCAAAGGAACATGGTAGTCCAAGGCTAGTCATTCCAATTTTGCTGTTGCGATCGCCATGACGCACTAGACCGTAAGCTAGTACGACTAGCACTAGATTCAGTATCAACTAGGCGGCGACGTAACCACCAACGAATTGCCTGATCAACAGATGCGGAAGGATCATCTGATATTTCTGAAAGCTCAGCAAATATTTCTGGAGAAATCTCCACATAATGCTTACGGGATAAAGCTTGAGGATAGTTCTGTTCTTCTGAATCGGAAGAAAGATTAAGCGCTGATTCTAAAGGTTCCATTTCGGTGCTTGGTATCTTTTCTTGGCGAATATCTTGGTTAGGAATGCTTTGATTGGGAAAGTCTTTGGTTGATTCTTCGGTAAATTCTGCCCTCTCATTATTTTCATTGATGCGGATAGCTTGCATAGAAGCACTTTCTGCGTCATGAAATAGATGGAGTTTTAAGGCTGTAAAAGTAACGGCAAGATTGATGGCTGCTAATACTAATAGATTTATCGACTGACCTAGCCATAGAATTAAAGTAGCAGTCGAACTAATTATTAAACCCGTGACCAAAAGATTATAGCCAATAATTTTTTTGGAATTGGATGACTTAAATGGTTTTGGTGTAAATTTACTGCGATTGCGTGAACTGCGTAGCTTGGTACTAGATAGAAAAACTAGGGAAATGATAATGTGGATTAGCCCTAGAGCCAAGAAAAATCCGTTAAGTAGCCAAAAATCTTGCATAAATTTTATTTAACTTGGTATTTGATTTTAAAGATATGCAGGACTTTTGCGCTGCATATCCTCAAACCTAGGTAACTATACTTAGTCATTCCATTCGCCGCGTGGTGGTACAACAGGATTCATGGTTAGTGGGCGTGAGCGATCTGCCTCTTTGATGGCGCGGCGTTGCAGCCATTGGCGGATTGCCGTGTCAATCGCCTGTTCAGGATCATTAGTGACCTCACCAAGCTCAGCCAGTAGAGCTGGATCGATTTCTACACTTTTTAGAACCTCATTAAATAGTGCTTCATTAGCCGAGAGGTCGGTTTGGTTTGATGAGGTAGCTTTGTCTTCTGGCATAAGGACTATTTGAGTTTTAGGTTAATTAAGGAATTTGCAGGATTATAGATGGTGTTTTCTAAATTTTACCGAGATTTGTTACCTTGTGAATGTGCAGTGCGATCGCAATCTCGATTTTATTGTAGAGATAGTTGCGGCGCGGCGCGCCTTAACTATCTCTTAGGATCTACAGCGCAAAGCACTGTATTCTGAAATAAAACACAGATTCTAATTGTATCCATGTCTTCTTCACTTCAGGTTACACGCGGTACTCGCGACATTCTCGCCCCCGAAATTTATTATTGGCAGCAGCTAGAGGCAACGGCGCGACAAATTCTTGCCCAAGCTGCCTATAACGAAATTCGTACCCCCATTTTTGAGTCAACGGAGCTATTTGCGAGGGGAATTGGCGAAGCTACGGATATTGTCGGTAAGGAGATGTATACCTTTAATGATCGCGGCGATCGCTCTTTGACATTGCGCCCAGAGGGGACAGCAGGGGTGGCGCGTTCCTATATTGAGAATAAATTATTTGCCCAAGGTGGTGTGCAGCGCCTCTGGTACATGGGGGCAATGTTCCGTTATGAAAGACCTCAAGCGGGTCGCCAGCGTCAGTTTCATCAATTGGGTGTCGAAGTATTAGGCAGTGCCGATGCTCGTGCCGATGCAGAAGCGATCTCGATCGCCAGTGACTTTTTGCAAGCAGTGGGGCTAAAAGATCTCGTTGTGGATCTCAATTCTGTGGGAAGCGCTGAAGATCGGGTGGCTTATCGCCAAGCTTTGGTCGATTATTTCACTCCCTTTGCCGAAGAAATTGATGTGGATTCGCGCGATCGCCTAATCCGTAACCCCTTACGTATTCTCGATAGCAAAGACAAACGTACCCAAGAAATTTCCCAAGATGCGCCCAGTATTCTCGATTATCTAAGCCCCGAATCACAACAACATTTTGAGCAAGTCCAAAACTTACTTACCGATCTAAATATTTCCTATCGTATTAATAATCGCCTCGTGCGCGGCTTAGATTACTACACCCGCACTGCCTTTGAGATCCAGTCTAGTCAACTAGGCGCACAGTCGGCCGTCTGTGGTGGCGGTCGCTACGATCGCTTGATTGCCGAACTAGGCGGCTCCGATGTCCCCGCCGTAGGTTGGGCGATCGGGCTAGAGCGTCTGGTGATTTTGATGCAGCAAGTTGCCGAACAAGAGCAAGCGGCGATCGACTTTTATGTAATCTCCCGTGGTGAAAAAGCTGAAGCCAAGTCTCTATATATTGCTCAAGTTCTGCGTCAAGCTGGTTTTAGTGCTGAACTAGATTTGAGTGGTGCAAAATTTGATAAGCAGTTTAAACGGGCTAATAATGCTAATGCTAAAGCAGCGATCGTGCTTGGTGATGCCGAAATTGAATCAGGACAAGTACAAGTCAAATGGCTAGAGTCAGGTAATCAAGAGGCGATCGCGATCGCCGATCTAGTTGCTAATCCTGAAATATTACGAGAAAACCTGTAGAAAATAAAAAATGTATCAAGGACGCAATGTGATTCTCTACACATACTTGCACAGTGCACTTAACGAGGTCGAGGATGTAATGCGATCGCCTTGTGTTAGATACCAGCTAATTCATTAATATGGCGATCGCGTATACGAGTTCTTTAATTTGTTGAAGTAAAGTTGTAGTTTCCATAGCGGTAGTTATGGTGTGTGTTGTGATTGGATCAATTCTTGAAAACGGCGATCTCTACAGATGTTGTCAAAATCTGAGTCGGTCTTTGCCATTTCGAGATCGCCAACCCCATTCCTAATCTAATGGAAGGTACAGTATTTTTGATTCCCGTTCTAATTATTCTGTAACGTCAACAAGCAATAATAATTCATCAATTGCTTGCCTGAATGACATTCGATCGCTAACCACGAACATTCCTGCCATGTCCTGACTTCTTAGTAATCTATCGTAGGCAAAGTCTGGCATTGTGGCGCGATCGTGAGTTAATAAAATTCGATTGTTAATTGCCGCCCACTCTAAAATCGTTGGATCGTCAGCCTCCTGTAAATCAACATCTTGAACTCTCAATAGATCTAAATTTGGCTGACGCAAAAATAGACCGCGTAGAATATTGCCATTAAAATTTTCGTCACTCAATAGCCTCAAAATGTCTAAGCCTCGCGATCGCGTTGTCTTGCTAATAGGCGCGATCGCAATAAGTTCATGTCGGGCTGTATATC
>JBBQRB010000113.1:0-11266 GCA_038215315.1 Pseudanabaenales cyanobacterium | reverse complement strand
TCAAAGCTGCTCTCAAAGAAGTTCATGGTGCAGAGAAAATCGATTTGGAATTGTCTAGCTATTATGTCGTAGAAGAAGTTCAGTCCAATTTCAGAGGAATGGAGATCGCTATTGAGTCTGAAGAGTGGTCTCATTTCTCAGCGATGACGGTGACGAGCTTTGCCGATATGTTACGAACTTGGGCAGGCAAAGTAAATTTAAAACGATTTCGTTCGTCCCCTCGGGCTGCGAAAAAGCCGCAAAAGAAGAAGACATATGACCCTAAACATCCCCACCTGTCTACCTTTCGGCTTCTTTCCGCCCATTAGTTCAAAAGTCACCTTAACAGGGGTAGGTCTTATATCCTAAACAGCTATAAAAAGTTTTACTCTTTTGTAGAGATGATTCGCGCTGCGAATCATCTCTACAAAACAATTTGAGATAAAAATAGAGCCTGTGCCACTTAATGCATCTAGTGGCACAGGCTCTTACATCAGATTGAGAACAAACCCACCGCTAAATTTTTTGTAAAAGCCCTGCGAAGCGGGGCTTTTACAAAAAATTTGGGTTTGGTTTGATCGGAAATTGCTGTAGGTCTCGTGAATACGTTGTGGTTTAGCGTTGAATTGCTGTAGACGCGCGATCCCAAGCATCTTTTACGGCTTGTTTAGCTTGTTCCCAAGATAAACCTCCAGTTTGATTTGCTTTATAGTCACGTCGCAAATCTGTCTCAACTTCGCTGTAAGTCCGACCACCATGACCATAGCGTTCGTATCCTTCATAGCCAGTGCGATAGGCTGGTTGATAGTCTTCGTAAGTTCTATCTGAATCTACATAGCTGCTAGAAGTATAAGTCTCTTGCCAGTCGGTTTCTTCAAAACTAGGATTAACTTGCTCAGCTACACCCTTGCCAGCTAGACCACCAACGACTGAGCCAATGACAGCACCGACCACAGCTCCAACGGGTCCACCAACTGCGCCACCGATGACTGTGGAGACAGTGCCAGCACCTGCGGCTCCTACACCTGTTCCTAAAGGATGTGATCCAGCTTCTCCAGAAATTGGATCGAGATTAGCATCATTTTGATCAGCAGGATTTATGTCTCTGTTGACAGTTGTATTAGTCATTTTTTTGTCCTTAAAGTAATGATTTTGAAGGAATGAAGTGCTGCGGTTCGAGCGGTACTTCATTCCTTTTTGTTGAAAGATTTCTATGATTCTGTAATAGCTTCTAGGAAGCTTTGACCAAGCGAATTCCGTATAATAGAACTATCGCGCCAATGGTTGCCACAATCAAGCTACCGAGCAAGCCGCCACCAGTAGCGACACCAAAAGTACTAAATAGGAAACCTCCTAACAATGCGCCAACAATACCAACAATGATATCGCCAACCAGACCGAAGCCACCACCACGAACTACCTGACCAGCTAAGGCTCCTGCCGCTAGTCCGATCAAAATAAACCAAATAAAGTCCATGAGATTTTCTCCTTGTATCGATTTTAAGTATTTGTGAATGAGCAATTAGGCAGAGATTCACACCATCTATCTAATTTCCCGAATTTATTTCAATCACCTTACGCAGAATTTCCTAAGACCCTCACCCCTAGCCCCTCTCCCATTAAGGGAGAGGGGAACCAGAAAACTAATCTTGCTCCCCTTCTCCTCTCGTGGGAGAAGGGGTTGGGGGATGAGGGGACTATCTTCGCTCTGCGTAAGGTGAGTTATTTCAATCTCCCTATAGTAAGCAGATAGACGTAATAAAATCCAAAAGCTATGGCGCACGCTGCGCGCGTGCCACAGCTTTTGGGGTTTTAAATTGTCTTCTGCTTCATTCTTGAAGATTGAAATAAATTCAGTCGTTTTCTTAGATTTAAAAATAGCAGTGCCATTTTTTGATTGGTATTACTGACCTAAGAAGTTTTTGACAGAATCAATAATTCCTTCGGTCTTTTCCTCAACTTTGTCAGGTAAATCTCTAGTATTTTCCTTGACTTGATCGGCGCGATTGCCTGCCATTTCCTTAGTCTTCTCTACACCTTCACCAATTTTGCTTTTAGCATCCTTGGACATATCCTTAGCTTTATCAATATTGTCCTTGGCTCCTTTAGCTAAGTCCTTAGCTCGCTTTTCTGCTTCTTTGGTAAAGTCTTTAGAAGTGTCGGCAAGTTTGTCAATCACCCTATCAGTTCTGCCATCGCGGAGATCGCGACCGATTTCCTTGGTGATGCCTGCAGCTTTGTCGATCATCATGTCTGTCTTCACGCCTTGCGTGACTTTATTGACTTGATCACCAACCATGTTAGCTAAGGGAGCAGCGATCGCATCACAACTAAAAAAGGTCACTTGCAGCATCAAAACTAGCGCGAACCCAAAAGCGAAAAGAAATCCTTTCTTGACACCGTTTAATACCGCAGTGGCTGAAGTATTAAAATGATTAGCGTTGCGATTGTCTAAGATATAAGTCATTTGTTTTGTTTCACCTAGGATTTTGTGTGTAGTTCACCAATCAAGGTCAAACCTAACAGTCAATTGTTTGATCTGATGTTTAATCAATGTATGAGTTGAGTGAATTGTATTAAAAACAAATAAATCTTTACTATAAAATTTTCGAGTTCTTGAAAAATTTGTTGTAACAATTTAAATATTTTTAATTCATCTAATACAATTCATGCATTTTTTTATATTTACATATACATGATTTATGACATTCAAGTGCAAGGATTGTTTCAGCGAGTAAATTACTGATTGATATTCTATTTATTAAATTAATGGAATCAATCTTGATAAATAGCTAGGAGTAGTTAGATATAAAACCCAAAAATCTTTAGCACATGAGTAGCTTGCGACGAAGTTTTTAAATCTGGTTTTTTTAATTACGTCCAGTTACTTACTTAAGTATTTCGGCATAAATAAAACATAAATAAAAATTGCTCTAAAACCTGAACTGCCCATTTGTAGATATTAGGTTTTTTGATTTTATATTTAGTTAAGCCTGATTACTTAGTAAAACTTGCATCTACATAAATTACACAAAATAATCGATAGCAGTAAAGACGAAAGGGATTCTTGGAACTCAGAGCCAGACTTTAAGTACGTTGCAGATCCAGTAAATCATTAATCTAATTCAGCTTCTAAATAAGCCAAACCATCAATTTATTAACGGAGTAAAATATCATGATTGGACAAACTAAGCGCGCTACAGGTACATTCTCTAATCACCAACAAGCTGAATCAGCTTTGGGTGAATTGAGAGACAGTGGATTCAATATGGATCAAATTTCGATCATTGGCAATAATGTCAATCACGATTCAGATATGGCTGGCGCTCAACAGGGCGAACATCTCAATGATCTTGACAATAGAGCAGGTGAAGGTGCGGCTAAAGGTGCGGCTTCTGGTGGCACAGTTGGAGGAATAACTGGCTTGCTAGTAGGTTTGGGACTTGTCGCCATTCCTGGAGTTGGTCCCGTGATGCTGGCTGGTGCTGCGGCTACAGCTTTGGCGACTACGCTAACTGGCGGTGCGATCGGTGCTGCTACAGGTGGACTCTTGGGCGGGCTTGTGGGCTTAGGCATTCCCAAAGATCGTGCCAAAGTTTATAGCGATCGCGTTGAGCAAGGAGATTACTTGGTAATGGTGGACGGTTCGGATCAAGAGATTCGCCAAGCTGAAGCAATCTTCCAACGTCACAGTATCCATGAATGGGGTATTTACGATGCTGCTAATGAAAGAGGAACAGTGTCTTCGCGATAAATCTTCGAGATGAATTGATCGGCAATATGACTTGAGTACTAATAAATTGAGGAATACCTTCTATGAATAAAAAAATTGCTTCTCTTCTAGTAACTAATCTTCTCTTGGTTACATTAGTATCTTGCACCGATGCTCAAACTACTGCTGAAGCTCCTGCACCTAGTGAAACCTCTAGCACCAGTAGTCCTACTGCTTCACCCCAAAACACGCAAGCAGCTATGGATGACGCTCAAGATGAAACTCGCAAGAGACAATTGGAATCTGATATTCGCGCCCGTGAGCAACGCAATGACACAATGGGTGGCGCAATGGGCGACTCAATGGGTGACAAAGCAATGCGACCAGATACGGATCTGGCTAGCGAAGTTCGCAGCAAATTGGAAGCTAATATACCCAAAGGGAATTTGACTATCGAATCCAAGGATTCAAATGTCGTAGTTTCAGGAACTGTTGCTTCGGCAGGTGACCTTGCTAAAATTAAAAGTTTAGCAATGGAAATCAAGGGTGTTAAGACTGTCACTACTACAGCAGTAGCTGTTAATTGACCCAAAAGGAAATAGCGGCGAAAGCGCCGCTATTTCCTTTTAGGTGAAGGATTAGGTGGAGTGGCGCACCGCGCCGCACCACCTAATCTTTCATTAGGAAAAGAGTATGTCCCATAGCGGAATCATAAGTATGTAATTCTATGGGATGTCATAAAACTAAGTAGATTGAAAAATTATCAGAGAGTAACCATGCAAACTAACACACCACAGGCTGAAGCTGCCAAAGTCATGATACGCAATGCTTGGGTTCCAGGATTCACACCTCAAGCCGAACTCTGGAATGGTCGCCTCGCTATGATTGGCTTTGTATCAGCGATCGCGATCGAATTATTTACGCATCAAGGAGTTCTCCATTTTTGGGGCATCCTTGCTTCAGGTACAGTTCCAGCTTTATAAACTTGATTTTCTGTGATTTATTCCTTTATCCAATTTACGAAAGTGATAAGTAGGTACGCAAAAGAAAACTTAAAATCCAAAAAGCTGTGGCTCTCGCTGCACTTGCGCCACAGTTTTTTGGATTTTGGTTTTTATCTTGTCTATTTACTCGCACACTTTCGTAAATTGATATTACAGTTTATTTCGTAGTCAATCAAATCACTCAAGAAGTTAAACATTAACTTGCAATAGTGTTTGCAGGAAACAATTTCCAATTATTAATTAAATTAGGAGGAAATTTTATGAAAATTGCTCAATTTCTGAAGCGATTTGTGATTATGATCGCCGTTTGTGGATTAATCGGCTTTGCTAACATCACTCCTGCGATCGCATCTCAGGATTCCCCAAATCAAATCATTGACAACCTGCCTATGCCTAACATTCAGAAAAAAGCTGAAGAAGTAGTGAAGGGTAATGCTTTCGATACTAATCAAGAATATACGTCTGATGATAGATCGAATCAAGGTCTAAATGAGATTCAAGGAACCTCGGATTTTGACAAAATGAAGCGAAGTTATAATGAAGTCACCCCACCTGTTGTGAAGCAAGCAGAAAAGGCTTTGGATAAAGCTGGCGACAAGATTAACTCAGCTAAAGATGACACCTTGAATAAGGCTGGCGATGCAGCTAGTTATGTAAAAGAAAAGGCAGAAGATGTTCTGAACTCCGTGACTAACAAGGCTACTGACACCGCTAAAGGAATCAAAAACAAAGTTAAATCTTAAACAAGATTAGGATTTACTCATTACTAGTCAAAGTTAGGAACTGCTCTGCTGTACCTAATTTTGACTAATAAGAGATTATGTATCAACCGAATAAAATTTAAAAATCTGGAGAAATAAATGAGTAGTCTAATTGCAGTTGGCTTTAAAGATGAATTCACTGCTGATACAGTTTTACTGGAATTGCGAAAGCTACAAAAAGAGCATCTAATTGATTTAGAAGATGCAGCAGTCGTGATCAGAAATCAAGATGGAAAAGTTAAGATCAAACAGACTCAGGAACTGACCACTGCTGGAGCCTTAAGTGGAGGTTTTTGGGGTTTACTATTTGGTTTTATCTTTTTTAACCCTCTATTGGGTTGGGCTGTCGGCGCGATCGCTGGCGGGATTTCTGGAGCATTGTCAGATATTGGGATCGATGACAACTTCATCCGCGAAGTCGGTAGTACCATTGAACCTAATACCTCTGCTATTTTTGTACTCGTGAGAAGAGCCACTCCTGACAAAGTATTAGAAGATCTTGGTAGATTCAATGGCAAAGTTCTAAAAACTTCTTTATCGAATGAAGATGAAGCAAAATTACAAGCTGTTCTGACAAAATAGTAAAACAAAATCCAAAAAGCCGTAGCGCACACTGCGCGTGCGCCGCAGTTTTTTGGTTTTGTTTTGTCTACTTACAAGGACAAATCAAAAAACCAGAAGAGCTTTGCGGCGCAAAGCTCTTCTGGTTTTTTTTGAGACTTGTATGTGTAAGCGAAAAAGTTTCTTGAGTGGAAATAGAAGTAAGTTTTGTAACACTTTATTTCATAGTAACCCAATTCAATCAAATCACTCAAGAGGTTAAACATTGCTCTGTAATGGTATGGACATAGAGAAGTTTAGAATTTAGAAGTTTAGAATTTCTTCTATACAACTGTAACTTGCGAGGACATTGAGGAAATATATGCCTAGACTTGTAGGGAAGAAAAGTAATTCGGCTTTATACACTGGCTTAGCGATTTTGATAGCTGGTGCTGGAGCCGTCGCGTTGGAATACTTTGGAGTAATTGATCTTGTTCCTAACTTTGGCAAAGAGACTGAAGTGAGGAGTAATTCGACCATCCAACCTGTAAGGACTAACAAGCCTGTCAATTAAGGTTCACTGTCATCAAATTTAGGAGAATAAAATGCGTAATGGTAAAGGGATGATCGGTAAACCTGTAGTTGCCTATGACTCAGGGGAAGAATTTAGAACTATTGTAGACTTGATTTTTGACCAAGAGAGTAATAAATTATTAGGCTTTCTTGTAGATGAAGGCGGCTGGTTCAGTAACGCGCTGGTACTGCCTTTAACCAATATTCAGGCGATCGGTGCTGATGCCGTAATTGTAAACTCTAGAGAGGCGATCGATTCTGCTCAAGCATTTCCTGAAATTCAAAGTATTTTGGAAAGAGATAATATTTTAAAAGGTACACGAATTATGACCGTTGATGGTCGTGATTTGGGAACAATGGTTGACCTTTATTTTGACGATACTAGTGGTGCGATCGAAGGGTATGAAGTATCTGGCGGCATCTTTGCTGATGCCTACTCTGGGCGTTCTTTTGTACCTGCGCCTGACACACTCAAGATTGGTGAAGATATCGCCTTTGTACCTTCAGAAACAGCTGACTTGATGCGAGAGCAAGTCGGTGGGATCAGAGGTGCAATGCAAACTGCAAGTGGAAAAGTGCAGGAAATGGCTCAATTCACAGGAGGAAAAGCTCAAGAAGCGGCGCAATTTACAGGCGAGAAGTTTCAAGAAGCGACGACATTTGCTGGTACTAGCTTTACTAATGCTGTTATTGATGCTGAAGAACAAGAGACTTTTGTATTAGGAAAAGTTGCTCAAAAAACTTTAGAAACCACCGATGGTATAGCTTTAATTCATGAAGGACAGGTTGTGAATTCATCACATATCTTGGTTGCTCGGAATCTTAATATGACCAACGATCTCTACCATGCAACGGGTGGACGTGTGACACAGAGACTGGGCGAAAGATTGTCAGGTGCTGTTACAGGAATGGGCGCAAACATTGGCATCGAGCAGGCGCAAGGTCGGCGAGTGAATAGGATGATTTTCACAGATGAAGGCTCAGTTGTGGCTGTGGAAGGTCAAATTGTGACTCCAAAAGTCATCGAAAGAGCAAAAGCTCACCATCAAGAACAGGCTTTGTTAGAAGCAGTGGGTCTAACTACGGGTGATGCTTTGCATGTAATTGGCTCCAATGCTGGGCAACAGGTTTCCAATGTTGGACAGCAGGTTAAGGACGGAGCGAAGGGACTGTGGGAGCAAATAAAAGAAACTGCAAGCAATTTGCAGGATCAGGGTACTCAAGCTATTGAAGACAAAAGAATTAAAGGTGCTTTGGGTCGTCCTGTAACTCGCGTGATTCTTGATCGCAATGATGAAGTGATTCTCAATGTGGGCGAATTAATCACACATCAGGCGATCGCTATTTCTCGTGAAGCTGATGTCTTAGAAGTCCTATTGGACTCAGTTTATACAGAGACTCCAAACCTGTCTTTAGATGACTTACGCGCTCCTGAATCTGGCAAAGCTGCTTTAACTTAATGCACTATCTAATATTAGCCACAGATTACGATGGAACCTTAGCGAAGAATGGACAAGTATCAGAGGTAACTCTAGATGCCCTCAAGCGCTTACAAAAATCAGGTCGCAAGCTGATCTTGGTGACAGGTAGACAGCTTGAAGATCTGGTTAAAGTCTTTCCTGAGACTAGCCTATTCGATTGTGTTGTGGCTGAAAATGGAGCCGTAATGTACTTTCCTTCCACTCGTGAAGAATTGCTACTCGGTGAGTTACCGCCTGAGAAATTTGTCAATACTCTGCGATCGCGTAATGTCGATCCCCTATCAGTTGGCAAAGTGATCGTGGCAACATGGGAACCCAACGAAACTGAAGTTCTGACCGTAATTAGAGAACTCGGACTAGATCTACAGGTGATCTTTAACAAAGGTGCAGTCATGGTCTTACCCGCAGGCGTTAACAAAGCTTCAGGGCTAAGTGCTGCTCTGGATAAAATGGGTCTATCTGTCCGCAATACAGTCGCCGTTGGTGATGCGGAGAATGACCTTTCATTCCTGAAACTGTGCGAGTTTTCTGTAGCCGTAGCTAATGCTTTACCATCGGTTAAAAGTGAAGTGGATTGGGTGACAGAAGCAAGTCGCGGCGATGGTGTAGTTGAATTAATCGAGAGATTATTAACCCTAGACCTAGCCGAAGATCTCCGAGAAGCTTCGATTTTGCCAGATCGACATCGCATTGTCTTAGGCAATCTCAAAGGCGATCGCGAAGCCTATATTCAGCCACTTAACTGTAATATTTTGTTGGCAGGAATCTCTGGTGGCGGTAAGTCAACCTTAGCGACAGGATTAATCGAACGGTTTATTGATAAGGGCTATCAGGTTTGTATTATCGATCCTGAAGGAGACTATCAAAGTTTTGATCGGACTGTCATCTTGGGAAGCGCTCAGCAGATTCCTAGCTCCGCAGAAGTGTTAACCGCTTTAAGTAAGCCAGAACAAAATCTAATCGTTAATTTAATGGGAGTGAAGATTGACGATCGCCCCTTATTTCTCGCGCAACTACTACCTTCTCTATTAGAAATGCGGGTGCGAACTGGTCGTCCCCATTGGATCGTTATTGATGAGGTGCATCATATGTTTCCGTCCTCTTGGGATGCAGCTGGAACCTTGCCGCAGTCTGTTAATGGAATTTTGATGGTAACAGTTCATCCTGATCATGTGGCAACCTCGGCTTTGTCTCTCATTGGCACGCTGATTGCTGTCAAGTCACCGATGCAGACCTTTACAGATTTTTGCAACACGATCGGACATCCACTACCCAATGATCCGCTCCCCTCGGAACTGGCTTCAGGATCGGCAGTTGCTTGGTTTGTCAAAACTGAAGATCAGCCATTTCAATTTGAAGTAATCCGCCCCTTGCAAGAACGTCAACGCCATATGCGGAACTACGCCGAAGGAAATTTGGGTAACGATCGCTGCTTCTTTTTTAGAGGTGAAGATAACCAATTAAATCTCAAAGCGCAGAACCTGATCATGTTTATCCAACTCGCCGAAGGCATAGATGATCGCACTTGGTTACATCATTTACATCTGCAAGATTACTCAAATTGGCTGCAAAATTCAATCAAGGATGAATCCTTAGCCAAAGAGGTCAGTCAGATTGAAATAACTAAAGACATCTCGCCTGTAGATAGTCGCGATCGCATTAAATCTGCGATTGAGAAACGCTATACCTCGTCTGCCTGAGAATATTTAAAAATATCTGTCGCACATCTCAATTCGCCAATTCAAATCAGAACCTATCACACTTCAGATTTGAATTGGAACTTCTAAAACAATTTTTTATTTGGTAACTTGGAGTCAAAAATGCAAAAGTATATCTGTAAAACCTGTGGATATGTTTACGATCCCGCAGTTGGCGATCCCGACTCAGGTATTGAACCTGGTGTTCCCTTTGGCGCTTTACCTGATGATTGGGTTTGTCCCAACTGTGGAACCCCAAAGTCTGACTTTGAGCCAGAAGATGCGGCAGGAACGGATGTTCCATTAATGGAACCAGTCATAAACTAAAAAAGTAACCATATCTCGTACTCCACGCCAGATATCGTTACTTCTTTATCATTACTAATTTTACTAAGGAGACTTACTATGAAGACAATCAATATTGGACTAACCGATACTCAACGCCAAGGCGTGATCGATCTACTCAACAACGATTTGGCAGACAGCTATTTATTACTGGTCAAAACCAAAAAATATCATTGGGATGTCGTTGGCCCTCAATTCATGACCTTGCATAAACTATGGCAAGCGCATTATGAAGCGCTCACACTCAATGTCGATGCGATCGCTGAACGAATTAGAACACTCGGTGGCTATCCTGTTGGCACAATGGAAGGATTTCTGAAAATCTGCTCACTCAAGGAAAATGCTGGCAATGTTCCAACTGCAACAAGTATGGTATCGCAATTGCTAGATGATCACGAACAGGTCATCCGTAACTTGCGGGAACATATCGAGAAATGTTGTGAGAAGTATAAAGATGATGGAACCGCAGACTTTCTGACGGGTTTAATGGAACAACATGAGGAGATTGCATGGATGCTCCGCTCATTTATTGAAGGTGAACCGCTTGAACCCAATGGTGCAAAGCCAGAACTCAGTAAAGAAGCTGTAGGAGTTTAAGAAACTCCTATATTGAAAAACCCAGACCCAAAAAGGTGTGACGCACGCTGCGCGTGCGTCACGCCTTTTTGGGTTTTATTTCGCTGAGACACTTAAAAACAACAAGAAATGAAAAAAGAGACTTAATGGAAAACACATTACTTGATCGAGTGTTTCGCGATCGCGATGGCAAAATTGTTTTAGGACAGATACCGAACTTGCCTATTATCGTTTGGACTGTAGCTACTTTATTAAAGCTAATTTTTACAACAGGTAAAATCAACATTGGCTTAGAAGTAATCGCTTTTGGGTCTTTGTTTACTTGGGCATGGGAAGAAGTATTTCAAGGCGTTAATTATTTTCGCAGAGCATTAGGAATTCTGGTACTTGTTAGTTTGATTGCTTTGAAAATTCAATGATTTTATTGGCAATGCGATCGCGAAGTTATATATAGCTGTCGCCATTTTTGTTACAACATAAAACCCAAAAGAGAGAGGCGGGGGGACGCCGCGCCCCGGGCGGTGTGGGGGTGTTTTTTGAAGGGTCCACGAGGGACAAAAATATGGGGGTTTTGGGGGATGGAAATAGTGTTTGGGTG
>JBBQRB010000112.1:0-11416 GCA_038215315.1 Pseudanabaenales cyanobacterium | reverse complement strand
AATTTAACCCAAATTTCAACCCAAAACCCTATTTTTACTTTACAGAATTATTCCTCATTATTTTGTGGCCGCAATTTGTATATTAAAAAAAAAAACCCCAAACGCGCGCGGCGGCGCCCCGCCCCCCCTCTCTCTTTTGGGTTTTATACTCCCTTCCCAGTATAAGAATAGGCATTAAAATCCAAGAATCATCGGCGCAGCGCGAAGCGCTGCACCGATGATTCTTTCACTGGGAAGGGAGTATCTTAAGTAAAACTTGCTTTGCCATATCATCGAAAATTTTTTAACTAAGAAACGTGCCGCCTTCCTACAGCGATTTCCGATCAAACGAACCACAGTAAAATTTGTAAAAGGGTTGCTTCGCAACCCTTTTACAAATTTTACTGGTTTGGGTTTGAGCGCAAAGCGCTGTAAGTAGGTATGCAAAACAAAACTTAAAGCCCAAAAAGCTATGGCGCACGCGGCGCGTGCGCCATAGCTTTTTGGGCTTTATTAGCCTGTCTATTTAAATAGCGCCTAGGGCCTTTAGTAAAGCGGCAAATTTAATTGTGGTTTCGCTTTGTTCATTCTCAACTTGCGAGTCAGCGACAATTCCAGCACCAGCAAAAATTCTCGCCCGATCGCCTTGAATATATCCAGCCCTAATCCCAACACCAAAAGTACCCTCACCATTGCCGTTTAGCCAACCAATAGGAGCCGCATACCAACCGCGATCGCAAGCTTCCCACTGCTGCATAAAGCACACAGCGCGATCTCTCGGTACACCACCAACAGCCGCAGTAGGATGTAACTGCTGAAGAATATCCAGAACAATTAACCAATCAGAAGTATTGATCTGCGCTGTAATTGGCGTATGCAAATGCTGCACATTAGAAAGCTTCAATAGTCCTGTACTAATCTGTGAGTCGATCTCAGCGCCCATACCTTGTAGGCGATCGCAAATTGAACGAATCACAAAATTATGCTCCTGACGGTCTTTCTCGCTATGGAGCAAACGATCGCCTAGTAAGATATCTTCTCGAACAGTTGTACCACGCTCAATGGAACCAGCCAATGCATCACTGCGAAGCCACAGACGATCATTTTGCGCGTTAAACTGCAAAATTATTTCGGGAGTTGCACCTAAAAAAGTCTTGTCAATTCCGCAATTCAATAAAAAGGAAATACATTCTGGATACTCGCACCGCAGGACATGAAGGACTTGAAATGGGTCAAAGTTGCGATCGGCAAGTACATCCAAAGCTCTAGCTAAAACTACTTTTTGAAAATGACCTTGATTAATTAAATTTAAGGCTCGTTCAACAATGTCTGTCCAAATATGCGAACCCTGCACCTCAACAATTTTATTTACCTCATGCACTGTTGGCGCTTGATAATGCAAATTAACTTGCAAATGCGATCGCAGCAATTCCATTCGCTCTAGTATTTCGGTAACGTCATCCCAAGGATGGATTGAATAATTGAGCGTGAGAACAGAGCGATTTGAGCTTTGTCGAACCATCCAACTCGGAATAAAGAATAATAATGTGGGGAACTCTAAAGCTGTATAAGAACTCCGTTGATAGTCTTGAGGTAATGAAACATCACAGATTGGCTCATTACTCGTATCACGAGGGTAGAAAGAAAAAGCACCTAAAAAATGAATTGACTTTTCTGTATCAGATAAATCAAGTTCTAAATCATCAGCAATTATGGAATGCCCTAAATGCTGACGAATAAATTGCTTAGCACAATCGAAGCGATCGCCTTGATTGTGATTAGGAATTAATATGGAGGCAACCGAGCCAGCCGCCGCTAAAATTAAGTCCTTCTTAGGATGTTCCCAATAAAATTTAGGTTCTTGAGCCTCGGATTTACTCGCCAATAACAACAACGGATTATGACATTCCCATATCTGGGAATAGCTCAATAAAACTGGTGATCCTGTAATCTGTGCTTTGGCGATCGCCTTAGCAATCCAATCGTGCAGAGATTTGGAATCTGGGCGGCTGTAGGTGATACTCTGACGAACTTGCATGATTATATTTTATAGCAGTCGTCAGCACTACTCCCAAAAATTCACACTGAGTATTGTCTCAATATCTTTTTTAAATCCCCAATCATCAGGAAATTTGACAGAGCTGTAACCTGATTGCGATCTGACGATAAACAACGCATCCTCAAAGGCTTGCTGAAACAGTTCGGGACTATTCACATAATTTTTTAGGCTAGGCGACTGTCTGAAAATATCCCTAATTTTAATGCGCGTTCTGGCGATCTCATTTTGCCATCCTGCATAGTCGCGATCGCTTTAGACATAGCAACGTTTTAAAAGATGTTCGAGCAGTGTCGTTAATCTCTGCTTCAACTCGCGTCTATCTCTACCTGACAAGCCCTCTAACTCCTCGATCAAATTGTCAATATCCAATTCATCAAAGTTTCGTGCTTTTAACTGCGAAATCGTGATTTCAACCCACAAATTTAGATCGCTTTCATAGCTAGTAGCTGGTGGTGAGATTGCGTGAGTCATTTGTGCTTAACTCTTCTTGCTTATCTTTATACTATAGGCTAAAAACCAAAACCCAAGAAGTTGTGGCGCACGCACAGTGTGCGCCACAACTTCTTGGGTTTTGGTTCGCCGATCTACTTACTCACTTAGCCAGTTAAAAATATTTTCGACAGTTAGTTGCAGCTCAATCGCAAAGTCTGGCATCGGTAAAATTTGTTCGGGGCGATCGCACAACTGCACATTCTGATTAGCTCGATAAATAAAAATTAACTCTTCTTCAGGATCGAGAAGCCATGCAACCTCTGTTCCATGTTCAAGTGCAAATAAAATCTTTTTAACTAATTTGCTTTGGCTTTGATCTGGAGAAAGGATTTCAATCATCCAATCTGGTGGAATATTAAAAATATTTGCGATTTTGCGATCGGAGTCACGCACAATCCGCTCCCATCGAAACACTGATATATCAGGAACGATAGACATACCGCCAAATGTGCATCGCAATTCTGAAAAAGCTCTAGCAATGCGTTTCGATCTTAAATTTTGATTAATAAAAAATGGTAACTCCCCTTGAATAACGCTATGTTTGCCCCCAGCAAAACTTTTTTGAATTATTTCATGATCAAAATATTCACTTTCTGGCTCAGTCTCAGGCATTACCAGAAAGTCATCTAGAGATAAAGGCTTGACTGCGGCTTGTACCATTGCTGAATATCTCCAAACCTATTTTGAAACTTAAGAAACCAGATCTTCACCTGTGGCGATCGCAAGTTCTTGCAAACGCCCTTGTTGATCCTTAGAAATACAGCTTTGAATTACATCTTCGATATCCCCTTCCAAAATCGGCGGCAAGGCAAAATTCTGACCTAAACGATGCTCAGTTAAACGGCTGTCTTTGTAGTTATAAGTACGAATTTTTTCGGAACGAGAACCAGTCCCAACCTGCGATCGCCTTATTGACGTAACCTCTGCCTGCTGTTCTCTTAGCTTTATCTCGTAGAGTTTAGCTCGCAAGATCTGCATCGCCCGTTCTTTGTTTTGTAGTTGCGATCGCTCTTCAGTACAAAAAATTCTAATCCCAGTCGGCTTGTGAAATAGATCTGCCGCCGTTTCCACCTTGTTGACGTTTTGACCGCCAGCACCGCCCGATCTTGCTGTGGACATTTCAATGTCTTTGGGATCGATATGAATTTCTACAGCATCAACCTCAGGCATGATCGCCACCGTCGCCGTCGATGTATGCACACGTCCCTGCGACTCCGTTGCGGGAACGCGCTGAACGCGATGAACGCCCGACTCAAACTTGAGCTTGCTATAGACGCGATCGCCTTGCACTTCAATAATTGCTTCTTTAAACCCGCCCATTTCTGCCAAGGTTTCGCTCAGCATTTTAACCCTCCAGCCCTGACGCTCGGCATAGCGCGTATATAGTCGCACCAAGTCCCCAGCCCAGATCCCTGCCTCGTCACCACCCGTGCCCGCACGAATTTCCAACATGATGTTCTTATCGTCATTGGGATCTTGGGGCAGAAGTAGAACCTGTAGCTTTTGTTCTAACTCTTCTAACTTTGTCGATAACTCCTCAACTTCCATTGCTGCCATCTCCCTAAGATCAGGATCATTAGCAGACTCTTTCAGGATTTCTTGCGACTCCTGATAATCTTGCTCCGCCTTCCGAAAAGTATCGTAGGTTATTACCGTCTCTTCCAATGAAGCCCGCACCTTAGCAATGCGCTGAAACTCGCCGTGATCGGTCGCCACGTCAGGATCACCCATCCGACGAGTCAGTTCATTGAAAGTTTGTTCGACAGATTCGAGCTTTTTGATTAAGTAAGCTGCAGGCATGGAGTTTGAGTTACCGCAAAAGAAAATGAAAAGGTTAGTAAGCCAGAAGAAAACCTTGAATTAATCCGAGGTTGGCTATACTTGCTCTTCTACTTTAACGTTTTCGTCAAACATACCGTACTTACGTAAGAAGCGCTCTACACGACCTTCAGTATCGATAATTTTTTGGTTACCAGTATAGAAGGGGTGATTGCCCGACCATACGTCAACATTAATCTCAGGATGGGTAGAACCAATTGTTGCTACATGTTCGCCGTTGCAAATTACTTTTGCTTCGGGATACCACTTCGGGTGAATTCCAGCTTTAGGCATAGTCTTGGCTATAAAAATCAAAAATTAAGCTTTTCTAGACTATCATAGAAACGCGCAAGTCGAAAATACTATTGGGCTGTTAACATGAAAAACCCTGCAATTGCCGACCACGAGCTTCATCCTTTAATCATGCAGCGTTGGAGTCCCCGTGCTTTTGACAGCAAAGCCATAGAGCTAGAGAAATTAGTTAAATTATTTGAAGCGGCTCGGTGGTCTGCGTCTTGCTTCAATGATCAACCTTGGGCTTTTATTGTGGCGACCAAAGATGACACCGTAAATTATCAAAAACTTCTCGATTGCCTGATACCGTTTAATGTGTCTTGGGCACAGGCAGCTCCTCTGTTGGCAATAGTTGTAGCTCAAAAGAACTTCAAGCACAATGGCAAGCCAAATGCTTGGGGAGAATACGATTCAGGTCAAGCAACAGCGACTTTAGTGTTGCAAGCAACGGCTCTAGATCTTATCGCTCACCAAATGGGTGGATTTGACGCAGATAAAGCGATCGCCACTTTTGATATCCCTGAAACAGCGCATCCGATTGCCGCGATCGCGATCGGCTACGCGGGTGAGACAAGTAATTTGCCTACGGAGTTGCAAGAGCGCGAGACTGCCCCGCGAGAGCGTCAGCCCCTATCAGATTTTGTATTCACAGGTAAATGGGGAAATGCGTTGCCATTTTCTAACTAAACCCCAATGAAGAGTTGCGGCGCAAATCGCTACTCTTCATTAAATAAAGGTGGCATGAAGCGCCACCTTTATTTGAGCTATGTCACTGATAAAACTAAACCTTAGTTAACCAATGTTGATAGGCTGGAAGTAAACCTTGTACTGCCTTACTGTAAAGATCGCGTAGTTTTTTGGTGATCTCACCGACAGTACCATCACCCACAGGACGATGATCAAAGCTAGTGATCGGCGCAAGCTCAGTTGCTGTACCGACAAAAAATGCTTCGTCAGAAATGTATAGCTCTGTACGATCAATAGTCCGTGATAAAGTCTCTATACCTAATTCTTTTGCTGCTAGCTCCATAACCGAGTTGCGGGTAATCCCTTCCAAAATATTGTCAGTAATCGAACTTGTAATAAGTTTTCCATCTCTTACAAGGAAGAGATTCATGGCACTTCCTTCGGCAACATGACCATCGTTGGTTAGTACCACCACATCATCAAATCCAGAGGCATAACCATCAGTTTTCGCAAGAGCAGTATTTACATAAGCCCCATTTACCTTAGCGCGAGCAGGGATTGCGTTGTCATCCAAACGTCTCCAAGAAGACACCCCCACTTTAAGCCCATTGCTAGTGTCTAAGTAGCCATCCATTGGCACACTAAACAAACAAAAATCATCATGGGTATGCGGAACTTTCAGGATTGGTCCAATTCTCAGGTCTGATTTGTAGATGATTGGACGCAAATATGTGGCTGAATTACATTGATTTCGTTTTAATAATTCTTTGGTAATATCCACCATAGTGGTGACATCAAGGGGATGTTGTAATCCGATAATGCGACAACTTTGGATCAGCCGTTGATAATGCTCTTCTAGGCGAAATGCTGCCATGCGGTTCTCTTCAGGTAGCCAATACGCCTTCACCCCCTCAAAAACTGCCGTACCATAGAGAAATGCATGGGTACGGATATTAATAGTTGCATCTTCGAGGGGGACAAATGTTCCGCGTATGTAGGCGTACTGTAGGGTCATGGTTCAACACATTTTTATATTTATTTTTCTTATCATAATACTTAGAACAAAGTAAAGATTAAAGACTTAGGCTCAGCAATGCTCACTATAAAAGTCAGTTTCACAATGAGGGTTGCTAAGTGTAGCTGTCGTCACGTAGGATCATAAGCCCTTAAAAAATCTCTAAGTCTATGACCGCAGACACCATGCAGTTGCTTGTCGCTGAAGCCGTCACAGCTCTTGCGCCAACATTTACCAAAATCGATCTCCATGTAAAAAGCAATCTAGCAAAGGTTTTACAGGCTTTTCGCGATCGCCGTGTGGGGGCGCATCACTTTGCTAGTGTGTCAGGCTATGGTCATGGAGATATGGGGCGCGATGTATTAGATGAGGTATTTGCACAGGTGATGGGCGCAGAGTCGGCAGCCGTGCGCGTGCAGTTTGTATCAGGAACCCACGCGATCGCCTGTTGTTTGTTTGGGATTCTGCGTCCTCTTGATGAACTGGTATCAGTGGTCGGCGCACCCTACGACACCCTCGAAGAAGTAATTGGCTATCCGCTTACCTCTGATAGTAAAGCTACAGAATATGCTGGCTCACTAAAAGACTTTGGGATTACCTATCGCCAAGTTGAGCTTACGGCTGAAGGCAATCTCAATTGGGAAGCTCTAGCCACAGCGATCAAACCGCAGACTCGCATGGTTTTGATCCAAAGATCTTGCGGTTATGCATGGCGACAAAGCTTATCGATTGAAGATATTGCCAAAATAATTGAAATCGTCAAGCAACAAAACCCCAACACCGTCTGCTTTGTGGACAATTGCTATGGTGAATTTATTAGCGATCGCGAACCCACGGCTGTCGGTGCTGATATCATGGCTGGCTCCCTGATCAAAAATCCAGGAGGAACGATCGCTACCGCAGGCGGATATGTGGCTGGCAAAGCCGAATATGTAGAACTAGCAGCCCAAAGACTAACTGCTCCTGGCATTGGTCGCGAAGGCGGCGCGACTTTTGATCTCAATCGATTGCTGTTTCAAGGATTATTTCTTGCGCCACAGATGGTTGGCGAAGCAATGAAAAGTAGTCACCTCGCTGCCTATGTGTTTGACAAATTAGGATACAAAGTTAAGCCTACGCCTTTAGAACCGCGCTGCGATATTATCCAAGCCATTCAGTTAGGCGATCGCCAAAAGCTGATCGATTTTTGTCGTAATCTCCAAAAGTTTTCGCCTATTGATTCCTATGTTGATCCTGTACCTGGAGAGATGCCTGGCTATGCTAGTCAGCTAATTATGGCGGGTGGTACTTTTATCGATGGCAGCACCCTGGAGCTTTCAGCAGATGGGCCCTTGCGTGAGCCATATACTGTATTTTTGCAAGGTGGAACTCACTGGACACACCTAGCGATCGCCTTAGAAAATTTCCAAATCATTTAAAACCCAAGAAGTGAATGGCGGCACGGAGCGCCGCCATTCACTTCTTGGGTTTATATTCTAGTAAACTTAACGGCGATAGTAATAGATGAAGTGCGCCGCACTTCACACTTTAAAGATCATTGGCATAGAGTTTGAAAAAACGTTTAGATATTTTACTAGTTGACCTAGAGCTTGCCCCATCGCGGGAACAGGCTCAAAAGTTCATTCGCGCTGGCTGGGTACAGGTCAATCAGCAGGTAATTGATAAACCAGGTACAGAAGTTAAAGAAGATGCGGCGATTTTAGTTAAACAGCGATCGCCTTTTGTGTCTCGTGGTGGAGAGAAGTTAGCAGGAGCGATCGCCAAATTTGGGATGGACTTACGCGATCGCACTTGCTTTGATGGCGGCATCTCGACGGGCGGCTTTACCGACTGCATGATCAAACAGGGCGCGGCAAAGGTCTATGGCATTGATGTGGGCTACGGACAAGTCGCTTGGGAAATTCGCAGCGATGAGAGAGTAGTTTTGCGGGAACGTACTAATTTGCGTCATCTTAAGCCCGAAGACTTGTATCAACCTGAAGATGTCA
This sequence comes from Pseudanabaenales cyanobacterium, assembly GCA_038215315.1. GTDB lineage: Bacteria > Cyanobacteriota > Cyanobacteriia > Pseudanabaenales > Pseudanabaenaceae > Pseudanabaena. The sequence goes on along the minus strand of JBBQRB010000112.1, from coordinate 3,084 downwards.
TTCCCGACTTTGCGGTATTAGATTTATCATTTATTTCTTTAACTAAAATTTTGCCTGCACTCTGGAATTTATTGCGATCGCCCCGCGAGACATTGCTACTAGTAAAACCACAGTTTGAAGCTGGCAGAGGTCAAGTTGGCAAAAATGGCATTGTCCGAGAACCCAAAATAAGAGCCGAGGCGATCTTGCAGGTTTTAACAACGTCTTTAGAAACTGGCTGGCAATTTCAAGGACTAATTCCTTCGCCGATTCAAGGGCGAACTGGTAATTATGAATATTGGCTATGGCTAAGTGAGCGATCGGCTGAGATTGTCGCCCCTAGTTTAGAAGAGATTTTAGTCATAGCCTCAATTACAAAATAAAAAAGCGGCTTGTAATAAACCTTAGAAACCAAAAAGCTGTGGCGCGTGCGCCACAGCTTTTTGGTTTCTAGGTTTTATTTGTCGCCACTAGGAGAAGAATCATAAAGAGCGTCTAACCTCGATCTGGCATCATCAACATTGATTGACTTGATTACCATCAGAGGCTCATCAATGTAATGTCCATCTTTGTCCCATAGCTCAGGATGTGTGAATTGGGGAGCTGCCCGACGCATACGATTGCCTTGGTAATTTCGCGATTCATTTTGAGAGAGCGAAATCATACTGCGAATTAAATTGCTTATTGCAAAAATTGAAAGCACGGTAAAGGCGAGAATGTAGAGAATCTGTACCATATCAATTTCCTAAAAAATTATGTAAAGCGAAATATAAAGAGAGAGTTGTAAAATTAAAGTGTCGGAATCAACTTGTGGGAATTTTTCTTGCAGAAGTAAACCACTTGATTCTAAGTTTGTTTGAGTGCTTACATTGCTATCTTGTGGGCAAACCTGAAAATAACTACTTAAGATCAAGTTTGAAAGTCTAAATTGCTTGATTACGATAGTAGCGCATCCCTACTCCTTGACATTGGATCAGTAAATCATGCCAAGGTCTCATTGTTGCCATGTCCACGCCAACTTGATGGCCCGTCACCTTAAACAAAGACTTGGCTACGCTGACTTCCTTGAGAGCATTTTCAACTCTGGACAACAAATCTACCTGAGATTCTGCATCCATAAAGTTTAAACGTTCTTTTGTAAGCAAACTTTGAGCGCGGCTAAACCAATACACAAAATCTTCTAGCAATGGCTCTAAAATTTGTCTGAGCATTTCAGGATCGGGACTAGCGGTGTTACTCATTTCGTTAAATCTAATGGCAGCATTTATACTGTGTATAGTTTGTTAAAAGCAAGAGAACCTGTTTTATGATTTGTATTATAGCATTCTGTTACTTTTCTTAACATTAAACAAACCCTATGACTATAAATCTAACTTTTGGCACAGATGCAAATTTGTTAGCTTTGCAGAACTTAATTGATGTGGTGGCAAAGCTGCGATCGCCCGATGGTGGATGCCCTTGGGATTTGCAGCAAACTCCACATAGTTTGATTCCCTACGTGATTGAGGAAGCATACGAAGTTGTCGAGGCAATTCAGAGCGGCGATAGTAAGGCGATTGCGGAGGAGTTGGGGGATTTATTGATGCAAGTAGTTTTACAATCGCAAATTGCTAGCGAAAACAATCACTTTTCGATCGCTGAAGTTGCCGATGGAATTGCTCAAAAGTTAGTTCGCCGCCATCCCCATGTATTTTCTGATCTAAAGCCAGAAAGCATGGACGAGATTCATCAAAATTGGGAGAGAATTAAGGCTGAGGAGAAGGGTGAAAGCTTAGCCGATACTCAAAAACTAAGCTACAAACTTAAACGTTATGCGCGATCGCTACCACCCCTAACTGCTGGCATGAAAATCTCGCAAAAAGCTGCTGCTAATGGTTTTGAATGGGAAAATGCAGATGGAGTTTGGGCGAAGTTTCATGAAGAGCTAGATGAACTACATCATGCCCTAGAAAATGAATCCAAGGAAAATCAACAGGCTGAATTAGGGGACTTGTTATTTACGCTGATCAATGTGGCCCGTTGGTACGATCTCGATCCTTCTGAGGCTTTGCAATCAACTAATCGTAAATTTATTCAGCGATTAGAAGTAATTGAGCAACTAAGCGATCGCCCTATTGACAGCCACACTGCCGAAGAACTAGATCAACTTTGGAAACAAGCAAAGCAAAATCTCAAACAATCAACATAATTTAGCAATCCTAAATGAGTTGTGAGAGTCTTCGACTTTGCTCAACCAAAGATATACCGTTGGCTAAGCGAAGTCGAATCTTGATTCTCCTCTTAAATGATCTAGACGATTGTGTATTCAATTGCAGCTTTGTGTAGTAAGAAAAAATTTTTAAGGCTAAGTAAATTTCACTAACAGGCATTGAACAATACTGCTGATTCTTCAATTTGGCAAACAAGTAAATTAGACGATGTTTTCGGTATTGCTAAGACAAAGCTCCAGCAAGCTGCTATCAACTCTGATTTATTCTCTCAGATTTATTATATGGAGAGTGTTGCCATAAAAGAGTAACTCTCTGACCGCGTTGGCTTTTTACCGCGGGAATAGCGATCGCTTGGGAGAGGCTAACGTTTTACTAGAATTTGGAAAATTGCTTAACGATCCGCAAGCTTCCCTCAATGCCTATGCCGAAAGTCAAGCCATCTATCAACAAATCGGCGATCGCTTCAGTCAAGGACGTACACTATTTCAATATATCTCCGATGCTTAGCTCGCTCTAAACAACAAAAACAAAGCGATTGAAGCACTCCAAGAAGCCGCAGCGATCGGTGAAGAAATCGACTATTCCATTATGACGGAACACGCAAACAATAAAATTCGTAGCATTCGAGAATCTCAAGATCCTTAATTAGAAGATATTCTATGTATGGAGAAGGTGATGTTTTTTAATTAAGATGATGTTAGAGGCGATCGCAGTTTCTTTTGTGGAGGGGCGATCGCGAAAAACCCTTTAACTTGCCTGATTACCGCGAATTAAAAAACGAACCTCTTCAAGTAAAACATTAAATCTTTGATCGCTTTCCGCCTGTCTTTCCTTGATTAATTCCATATCTCGCTGACTCTGAGCAGCCAATTGCAACAAAGCCTGAGCAGTTATT
>JBBQRB010000111.1:0-11449 GCA_038215315.1 Pseudanabaenales cyanobacterium | reverse complement strand
ACAAATGGTGGCGGCTAGTAGGCATGGAATCATGATTACGCCGAACCAGCCTACATATAGACGGTTGTTGGTGCTGGTGATCCAGTTGCAAAACTGATCCCAGATTGATGCGCTTTCGCGTCTCTGTACTGCTGTGGTCATTTTTGTTTTTAGTTTTAAGACTTCAATTTATAAGCTTTTGCTTATATTAAATAATATATTTCAAATTGTTAAGAATTGTCAATATATCTTTGTGATGAATGTAGGGATTACCGATCAATAAGCTTTGACAAATAATAAAAAACCAAGAAGCCAGTTGCGGTGCGAACTGCCTCAACTAGCTTATTGGTTTTTTATTTACTTTTGGTCTTATTCGTAGATCCAAGAAGTTAGGCTGGGAGCCCATTGGACTAACTCCTCAGCGTTAAACCAAAGGGCAATCTCAGTTTGGGCAGTCTCGATCGCATCAGAACCATGAATAAGGTTACGACCAATATTTGCGCCGTAGTCGCCACGAATTGTTCCCGTCTCAGCAGTGAGAGGATTGGTTGCTCCGATGATTTTACGGGCTGAGGAGACTACGCCTTCACCTTCCCACACCATAGCAACAACGGGACCAGAGGTGATGAAGTCAACTAGACCCGCAAAGAAAGGTCTTTCTTTATGCACTGCGTAATGTTTTTCAGCTAATTCACGAGTTGGTTGTACTAGTTTTAATCCAACCAATTTGAAGCCTTTAACCTCATAGCGGCGAATAATTTCTCCAACTAGGTGGCGTTGCACGCCATCGGGCTTAACAGCCAAAAAAGTACGTTCCATGATTTCTACGATTATTGCTAAAAATGTTAAGCAATTATAAAAAGTTTACAGAGAGCATTATTTCATTTTAAGGAACGCAAGTTGAATAAAACCCAAAAGAGGTTGGCGGCGCGTTGCGCCACCAACCTCTTTTGGGTTTTATGTTCTAGCAAGACTGGCGACATCCATACAAGTCTGTATTAAGTTGCTGAAGAACAATCTAGGTTTAAGTAATCGTCAAAAATTAAATTCGTTATTAATACTTAGAGCTTATGTATATTGAGGCAACTCCTTATCCTTATCCTTACAATGGTGACCTTCGCCCAGACAATACGGCACTGATTATTATTGATATGCAGACTGACTTTTGTGGAGTCGGTGGTTATGTGGACAAAATGGGCTATGACTTATCGTTGACGCGCGCCCCGATTGAGCCAATTAAGAAAGTCTTAACCCTATTTCGCGAAAAAGGATTTTTGATTATTCACACCCGTGAAGGACATCGCCCCGACTTGTCTGATCTACCTGAAAATAAACGCTGGCGATCGCAAAGAATTGGCGCAGGAATTGGCGATGAAGGTCCTTGCGGTAAGATTTTAGTCCGTGGTGAAAAAGGCTGGGACATTATTCCAGAGCTATACCCTCTTGCCAATGAACCAATCATTGATAAACCCGGAAAAGGATCATTCTATGCTACAGATCTTGATCTGATATTGAAGCGCAATAACATTCAAAATATTATTCTTTCGGGAATTACTACTGATGTTTGTGTGCATACAACTATGCGTGATGCTAATGATCGCGGTTATGAATGTCTAATGCTATCTGACTGCACAGGAGCAACCGACTATGGCAACCATCTTGCCGCCTTAAAAATGATTGAAATGCAGGGTGGTGTCTTTGGTACAGTCAGTGATTCTGAAACATTGACTACAGCGATCGCCCAAGATCTCTAGTTAAATGGTAAATATATTTATGTATACGCCACTATGGAAAAGCCAAGTCCTGACGAGATTGAAGGTATTGTCGCATCAAGTAGTTTGGTTGAAGAAGAACCCATGAAAGAGTCAATTCCATCTTTGAACGTTCCATCTAGTGTTTCTGCCGACACGTTGAGATCACACCTGCCACCAGAACTTGAACTGGTGAATATTTCTAAGAAATTTGGTTCTTTTGTTGCCGTTGATAATGTTTCTCTGAAACTCGCTCCAGGAACTTTTCATGCTCTCTTGGGAGAAAACGGCGCAGGTAAAAGTACTCTCGTCAAATGCATTATGGGTTTTCACTCGGCAAGTCATGGTGATATTTTAATTGATAAGCGATCGCGAGAAATCAACAGCCCTCGTGATGCCTACCAATATGGCATCGGTATGGTTTATCAACACTTCACGGTTGTGCCTGCGATGACGGTGGCTGAGAACCTATTGCTAGTTCGTCCTGATACTCCTTCAGTGATTAATTGGAAAAAAGAACTAGGCAAATTGGAAGCTTTTATGACGGCTTCTCCTTTCAAAATTGATCTCAACACGCCAATTTCTCAGCTCGCGGCTGGTCAAAAGCAAAAACTAGAGATTCTCAAGCAGCTATATCTTAAGAGCCGTATCTTAATTCTTGACGAACCTACTTCAGTTTTAACTCCTCAAGAAGCAGACGAAGTGCTGGGACTACTGCGTGATGAAGTCACCGCAGGACGTTTGAGTGTGCTAATGATTAGTCACAAGTTCCGCGAGATTACTGCTTTTGCGGATAACGTGACCGTACTGCGTAAGGGTAAGTTTGCTGGTACAGGATCAACCAAGGACTTGTCAGTGTCTGACATGGCAGCCATGATGTTGGGTGAAGCGAAGGAAGCGCGGCAGGTTATTAAAACTGAAGTTGCTACTGACAACTTGATTCTTGATATTCGTAACATCCATGCCGATCGCGATAATGGACTCGAAGCAGTCGCTGGTGTTAATTTGCAAATTAAAACTGGAGAAATCGTTGGCATTGCTGGGGTGTCAGGCAATGGACAAAGGGAGTTTGTAGAAGTTCTGTCAGGACAGAGAATCGCAACTGCGGGTGAAATCTTTGTCAATGGCGATCGCTATACAGCAACTCGCAAAGAAATGTACAGACATCAGGTCTTTTCTCTACCAGAAGAACCCCTGCGAAATGCCTGTGTACCATATATGAGCGTAGCTGAAAACCTCGCTCTAAGAACCTTTGATCGTCCTCCTCAAGCTAAGAGTGGGATTTTATTGCTTTTTAAAGCTATTCGTGAAACTGCGAAAAGCTTGATCAAAGTCTTCTCAATTAAGACCCCTTCGCCCGATACTCCTGTTGGCAATCTTTCAGGCGGAAATGTGCAACGTACAGTTCTTGCGCGTGAGCTTTCAGCTGAACATATCAAGCTGCTAATTGTGGCTAATCCCGTATTCGGACTAGATTTTGCGGCTGTTGAGTATATTCACAATCAAATTGTGGAAGCTCGAAACCGTGGTGTAGCGGTACTTTTAGTCAGCGAAGATCTAGACGAGATTTTGACTCTCAGCGATCGCATTTTAGTTATGAGTGATGGTAAATTCGTTTACGAAAGCCCAAGTTCAGAAGCTGATCTCGCTGTGATCGGGCAAAAGATGGCAGGACATTAAGTAATGATTGACAATCAAAAATCTCAGGTTTTTCCTGAACTGTTAACGCGCTCTAATTATGATGATCTGCTGTGGGAACCATTTCGCCAAGGGGTTGAAATGCATCGTTTATACAAAAGCGATCATGGTGCTAGCGCCGCTCTACTTCGCTATGAAGCAGGTGCAAAGGTTCCTCATCATTCCCATTCAGGATATGAGCATATATTTGTTCTATCTGGTTCTCAATCAGACGCTAATGGCAAGTATAGCAAAGGGGCCTTAATCATTAACTCTCCAGATACTAGCCATCAGGTTTCTAGTGAGGAGGGATGCGTAGTGTTAATTGTTTGGGAAAAACCTGTAATTATTCATGAGTAAAAAGAAGGAAAATTTTTATGCCCGCCATCGCCGCTAAGCCCTATGAATATGCATTACCCAGCGAAACTAAGGTTGCTCTAGTAATTATTGATATGCAGCGCGACTTTTTGGAACATGGTGGTTTTGGTGAAGCACTCGGTAACGATGTCACTCAGCTCCAAAGTATTGTGCCAACCGTCAAAAAACTATTGGAAACTTGGCGATCGCTCAATTTTCCGATCATCCATACGATCGAAGCTCATTCACCAGACTTGTCAGACTGCCCACCGTCTAAGCTCAATCGTGGTGAGGGTGGACTAAAAATTGGCGATCGCGGCTCTATGGGCAGGATTTTAATTGTCGGAGAAGAAGGGAACAATATCATTCCTGAGCTAACTCCCCTTGACAATGAGATTGTCATCGTCAAACCAGGTAAAGGCGCTTTCTGTCGCACTAACCTAGAAGAAATTTTACAAAAAGAGAAAATTACACATCTTTTGATTACAGGGGTTACTACTGAGGTCTGTGTGCAAACTACTATGCGGGAAGCCAATGACCGAGGCTATGAATGCTTACTAATTGAAGATGCGACTGCAAGTTACTTCCCAGAATTTAAGGCTTCCACAATTGAAATGCTTCGCGCCCAATGCGGCATCATTGGTTGGACTGCTGATGCTGATGCTGTAATTAGTGCGGTCAAACCAGATTAGAAGAGAGATGCGGCGCGGCGCATCTCTCTTCTAATCTGGTTTGGCGACAGCTATAAAAATATAAAAGGATTAAAAAATCTTGCTTTGCAAGCTTTTTTAATCCTTTTATTAGGTTAAGTCTTAGTCAGAAGGAGGGCTAACTTGTTCCTTAAAAGATTTACCAGCCGAAAAGGCAGGAACTTTAGTTGCAGGAATTTCCATCTTTTCGCCAGTCTTAGGATTACGTCCTTCTCTAGCCTTGCGATCGCGAGCTTCAAATGAGCCGAAGCCAACCAAAGTTACTTTGTCGCCACTAGCTACCGTATCAATGATTACTTCAAGAGTCGCGGAGAGAACTTCGTCAGCAGTCTTTTTGTTGACTGATACGCCCTTCTCGGATGCTTTCTTGGCAATCGCATCAACTAGTTCACCTTTGTTCATAGGTTTCCCCTTTGTATAAATATGAGTTGAGTATGAGTTAAATGGTTAAAAATCGAATCAAATATTGTGCGATCGCTTTTGCAAACCCGCACCGTATATGACTTCTGATTGCTCATTCTAATAGCAACTTGCCACTTGTGTATATACGTGATCGTTAATTTATATAGATTTGAGCAGTTTCTTTTAAATACTTATTAGCACAATTCTTGCCGCAAAGCCTGAAACCCTCTCTGGGAGAGGATTTCAGGCTTTGCATTTTAGACATAGCTAGTGTAACCTATACAGGGTAAGCACTTCACAAAAGTTTAAAAAGAGATAGTTACAGTGCAAAGCGCCGTAATCCTGATACTATTTGCTAAGATCTCCGTAACTAAACTTTACAATCCCCAAAACAATCCTAAAATATGCAGTCATCATCCGCCGCACAATCTGGATTAACTCGTCAATCACCTCTATTGATTGCGCCTTTTTTCCTTTGGGGGACTGCGATGGTAGTCATGAAAGCAGTCATGCCTTACACAAGTCCAATGTTTATGGCGGCGATAAGACTCATTCCCGCAGGATTGCTATTAGTTTTAGGTGGGATGTATTTTGGTAAACAGCAACCGAAAGGTTGGCTGGCATGGTTGTGGATTGGGTTGTTTGCCCTTGTCGATGGCACAATGTTTCAGGGTTTTTTGGCGCAGGGGCTACTGCGGACAAATGCGGGGCTTGGCTCATTATTGATTGACTCTCAGCCCCTTGCCGTTGCCGTACTAGCAGCAGTCCTATATAAAGAAAGAATTGGGCTTGGAGCAACTTTAGGACTGCTAATTGGGATATTGGGAATTGGCTTAATTGGTTTACCTGCGGAGTTGCTGACAGAACTGCTAGAGGGAGATTTTGCCGCTGTTATTAGTGCAGGAATATTTACTACAGGTGAGTGGTTTATGCTCGGAGCCTCTCTATCAATGGCGGTCGGCACAATCTTAATCCGTCCTGTGGTGCGATATGCCGATCCCGTGATGGCGACTGGCTGGCATCTGATCATTGGCGGCATCCCTTTATTAATTTTTTCTAACCAAGTTGAGCTAAATCATCAGTGGCAAGACTTGAGCGCTTGGGGTTGGCTGGGGATGATGTATATGGCGATTATGGGCAGCGCGATCGCCTATGGATTATTTTTCTTTTTTGCCTCTTCAGGGAGTTTGACCACATTAAGCGCTTTGACCTTCTCGACTCCAGTATTTGCACTAATGTTTAGCAGTTTATTTTTAGGTGAAAACCTGACTTTGGTGCAGTGGCTAGGGGTGATTTTGACTCTGAGTAGTATTTATCTGGTGAGTGTGCGAGGACAAGATAGTATTGAACAACAAAATGAATCTTTGGAAGTTTCTAGTACGAACAATGTCCTTTCCGCGTCGGAGCAAGTAGCCATAAGTTCGCCTCTGCCAGTTTTGCAAGAACCTATAAATGAATCGCAAGTGCGTGAATAAAGCAACAGACTGTAACTCTCAAATGCCTACTATATATACAGCAATTACAAATCATGGGTTTGGTCACGCCACTCGGACTGCGGCGGTTCTAGCTGATTTACAAAGCCGATTGCCTAACATCAAATTAATTATTGCGACAACCGCTCCGCGTTGGTTATTAGAAGAATATATCGAAGGCGATTTTATTTACCATCCCCGTGTATTTGATGTGGGGGTAGTTCAAGTTGACAGCTTGGTGGTTGATCGCGAAGCAACCTTTGATGCTTGGCAAAAAATTCTGACGGAGCAATCAGATATTATTGCCACCGAAGTTAAATTTTTACAAGAACATCAAGTTGATCTTATATTTGGTGATATTCCGCCCATGATTGCCGCGATCGCCAAAAGTGCCAACATTCCCTGCTGGATGGCGAGTAACTTTGGCTGGGACTTTATATATAGAGATTGGGGTGGGAAGTTTGTGGAGCTAGCCGATCGCCTGTCTGAGACTTACAGTCATTGCGATCGCCTATTTAGACTGCCATTTGCCGAACCAATGACCGCCTTTAACCAGATCGAAGATGTTGGGCTAACTGGGGCAAGACCAAAATATACGGCAGATTATCTGCGCCATAAGTTCAATCTTGATAGCGATCGCCAGACTGCCATGCTGACTTTTGGTGGACTGAGCTTACAGTCAATACCCTATGATAATTTAGCCAAGTTTGCTGATTGGCAATTTATTACTTTTGATCGCCATGCACCAGAACTACCGAATCTAGTTAAAGCTAATGTTGATCGCCTTCGTCCCGTTGATCTGATGGTGGTATGCGATCGCCTCGTTACTAAACCAGGGTATGGAACATTAGCGGAAGCATTGAGAGCTAAAGTTCCTGTCGTTTGCCTCACCCGTGAAGGTTTTTTAGAAGCCGAAACCTTAATTGCAGGGGTCAAAAATTATGCGGAACATTTAATAATTTCACCTCAAGATTTTTATAAGGGTGATTGGTCATTTCTCAAAGCTCCCCTGCGGCAGCCATCTTTGATTGGTTCTAAAGCTTTAGATATGAATGGTGAAGAAACAATTAACCAAGCGATTTTAGATTACTTAAAGTAACTTGACTGCTGTTTTTAAGTTTCGATTGGTTGTTTTGATACACTTGGGATCGATTGGCAGCGTAAACTGAAAATCTCCAGCGCTGTGGGATCGGCAAAATATGGAAATTAATCAATGCTATAAACTTCTTGGTTTGACCTCTGGCGCAACGTTAGAAGAGGTCAATAAGGCTTATAAGGCGCTAGCTTTGCTATGGCATCCAGATCGTATTCCTAGAGAAAATGTGCAGCAACAATTGGAAGCTCAAGAGAAGCTAAAGGAGTTCAACCATGCGCGTGACATTTTGCGTAAACATATCGAACAGAGAGAATTAACAGGAAAAACCACTTACCAACCCAAATATCAACCTACAAGTCACACAAATCAAAGCAATCGTCAATATCATCAACATCAAACCAAGTATCAGAGCTACTACCAAAGCGCATATCAAAATAAGTCCAAGTCTCAGCAACAAACTTCTGAGCGCTCTTCAAATCCCTATCAGCAGGCATATCAGCCCTATCAAACTCGTCAGGCAACTCCTAAACCGAGTCAACAAAGTAACCATCAAACTGAACCGCGTCATAATGCTTATCAAGCGCAATCTAGTCAGACGACAGCAAAGCCTCAAAAGCCAGACCTGACTGGCGCGGATCTAAGGGGTGCTGATCTACGAGAAAAGTACCTTGAGGGTCGTAATCTCAGCTATGCCAATTTGAGCAATGCTGATTTGACAGATGCTTTTTTACATCGGATTAATCTGCAAGGAGCCAACTTGCAAGGGGCTAATTTATTTAGAGCTAATTTATTTCAAGCTAATTTACAAAACAGTGATTTGCGGGGAGCTAATTTGATCGGTGCAGATTTTAGTGGTGCGGATCTGAGTGGTGCTGATTTGAGTGGTGCAAAAGTTGGGTTTGGAGACAAAGTGATGGTCAAACTTACAAACGTTAAATTTGATGGTGCAACTATGCCCAATGGATCAATTTATAACCCCTTGAGATAACAAGACAAAATAGAGGGTGACGGCGCTCCGCGCCGCCACCCTCTATTTTGTCTTGTTGAAACGAGTCGCAACAAACGCTAGCAGAAAGTGCAAAAACAAAAATAGCGGGCATCGCTGACTTTTAGTTAGCAATCCACGCTATAGAGGAATTATCCGAGACATGAAAATACACTAGCGATAAAAAATTTGTGGAACATCAGCAAAATTGCTTGACTTACCAAGCGATCGCTAGTTCAGAACAACCCTCAAAAACAGGCAATATAAGACTTTCAAGGCTATTTACTTGTTTTAATCTTGTCAAAAATGAATAAAGATCAGCAAATATTCACAAAGAAATTAATGTTTGCTTAATAATTACAGGCTGGCTGAATTTCAGATAACTCCCAACTCGTTGTGGACATGCTGCGATAAATTCTTAAATAATTGATAGATATAGCTTGCAAGAAAATCTTGAGAGAATTGATTGAGTTTGATCTAAACCTAATCTATAAAAAAGATCGGTAAATCTTCATTCAAATTATTGAAATAGGTTCACTACAAACAAATTTATCTCTTTCTTAAGGATGATTTATGATCCCCACTAATAACGTAGCTTAGAACTTGTTCAATATATTTAAACAAATTTGATTCTATTAGAGCAGACAAATAAATTTTTAAATAACTAGCTTAAGCTCTTAGTTATTTCTGTTCTTATTTGACTTTAATTTGGTTTATTAATTAAGCCTCATTAAGAATAAATACTAGAAACATCTTTGCTGCTTTGCAAATAAACTATATGCATTCATTATCCAAATTATTAGCGATTTCCTTGATTTCACTTGCTTCTAGCTCTTCTATACCAATTTTTGCTAATGAAGTAATACTCACAAGTATTGATTATGAATATCAATATTTTGATCAAGAAATATATTCAAATTCTATTAATAATAATCCTAAATCTGCTGTAACTAACAGCCCTAAACATACCGTGGAAGTTCGTAATGAACTAGATAATAAATGGATGATCACAGTCAATGGACAACCCACTTTTAGAGTCGAAGATTTACCACAAGCAGCGATCGCAGTAGCTAAGTTAGCTACCATTATGAATTCCCCAGATTTTGATCCAAACCAGTTACAGCCAATAGTAGTTAACGATCAATACATTGGTAAATATAAAGAACTGAGCCTATTTGCAATTTCTAAATCTGATGTGCTAAATCCTTCTCTAAATCTAACGCAATGGATTAATAACTTAAGAGTTGCCGCAGGTGCAGAGCCTCTAACTTTAGTGGAGGCCCAAAAGCAAATGCACAAGTTAGCCGCTACCGATGAACAAATTGATGGATTAGCATCTTGGTACGGTCCCTACTTTCAGGGAAGACAGACGGCTTCGGGCGAGAATTTTGAACAACAAGACTTTACGGCTGCACACCCAAGCCTGCCTTTTGATACTTATCTCAAAGTCACCAATCAGGAAAATGGTAAGTCTGTGGTGGTGCGAATTAATGACCGTGGTCCATACTTTGGCGATCGCAATCTTGATTTGTCCCATGCTGCCGCGATCGCGCTCAACAGTGATGAAGCTGGAGTAGTACCGATCATCGCCACAATTCTGGTCGAGTCACAAAATAATTAATATAAAAAAGCCGTGCAATGCACGGCTTTTTTTATCTTAGATTTTCAGTGCGCGTGCCGATGTCAAGAAACTGAATCAGCTTTACAGGATCGGCATTGAACATAAAAGCTCTAGAATCTGGCGTAATCTTATAACCTTCCTTTTCTGCCGCCTTCTGAGCGGCATAGGGTAAGTGACTCGACAACTCAAACATCAAACGCGCATAAGGGTCATTTAATACTTCGGCTGTATTGGGGAAAGACACAGGTTGAGTATATTCAGCAGAAATATGAATGTTATAAAGCAGTACCGATCCATCAGAGGTACATAGTTTTTTGAGGTTGTTAACTTCGTCTGTGGGATCTCCATCAGTAGACTCCCCATCGGTGATGTTAATTACAGTTGGCGGGTAACTATTGGGATACTTTTCAATCCAGCCCTCTAGTAAAATTCGCGCAAGTGCAAAGACACTGCACATCGCTGTACCGCCACTAGCGATCGGTTTAAACCAAATTGGGAAGTCGTTGTAAACTTCAACTAAGCCACCCATGCCGTCGGGAAGCTTTTGGGCCCGTTTTTCTAGTTCTGTAGGATTTTCGTAGATTTTACTAATCGGGGCGATCGCTAAATCCCCTGTTACAGCATCCAATGCTGACGCAACTTCACTGTTGTAACCAATTACGCCGACATCAAAGTAATCGTATATTTTATTCCCCTTAACACATCTTTGCCCCAATGAGTCCAGTAACCGATTTACAGCATCGGCTACAGCTTGGGATTTCTGAATAGATTCATTGGTTTTATGCAAGCTCTCATTTGCTCCACGCGCATTTCCGTGGCTAGCACTCTCACTGGTAAAGGCATCTGCCATCGATCCAGACTGATCGATTAAAAAGAGAAAACAACTGGGCTGACGACGACTGATCTCTGCTGAGTAAGGCATATCAAACTTACCCGATTCCCTATGTAATATGTCTCAAAACTTAGACTCAGTTTAGCAAAGGTAAGCTCAATAAATTTTTTTCTGATTAAAATTCGGCTATTTAACTGACAGCAATATGTAGGGTGTTCTCAATTATGGCGATCGCTATTACAGCGCCTTATGCTGAATTAAACCCCAGAGAAGTTTTTGAAAGCGCGGCAAAGCCGCGCTTTCAAAAACTTGACTTTGGTAATGAGAATTGCTGATTGGCTGTATTTATATCTGTCGCCAGTCTTGTTGACCCAAGAGCAGATAGGCGGGGGGGCAGGGGCGCCAAAAGCGAGGGAGGTTTTTTTGTTTTGTTGGTTGGTAGGCCGTTTTAAAAACATTTTACCCTTTTCGTTCGCGGGCCCACTGGGTTTCACGGAAAAAACAAACCCCACTCCCTGTGGGGGGGGGTTTCGCCCCGCCTCTCTGCTCTTGGGTCAACAAGACTGG
>JBBQRB010000110.1:0-11599 GCA_038215315.1 Pseudanabaenales cyanobacterium | reverse complement strand
CTAACAAGACTGGCGACAGCTATATTTACTGGGGAAAACTATATCAAAAATTTTATGTATACAGTATACATATATATAGCTATACTTAAAGACGTATAGAAATCCGAAGTGAGTTGAGCAAAGCCGAAGCCTTCTGTATTTGTTGATTTTAATCTCAAGATAAAAATAAAAGTAAGCTTTTTAACTTCTTAAATTTGATTGATTTAAATTGTTAAATTTATATTAACTGCATTTACATTTCTCAACACTTATATGAAAGTTTAATAGAGCTTGAAAATAAGGTGCTACATAATTCCTTAAATTCTATTTTTAATAATCATTTGAGTTGATTTCTATAGAGCTATTTGCTGATATCTAAGTATGTTGTCGATACAATAAAAAAGTAATTTAGAATACTATTAGCAGGAAGTGAATCTGTTCTAATCAAATAGATAACTGTATATGAATTGATCACATGACTCAGCTTAAACATAGCTTTGATATATATTTAGATTTTAACTGAACAATGTTAATGCTGTGGTTTATGCTGTTAAATCAATGAACGCAAATAAAGCCCGCAAGTAAAACTTTAGAGAAGTAAAAAGAATATGCACACTAATAAATCTAGGAATATGTTGAAATCCCCAAGCCATAGTTTATTCGTCAAAATCAACGTTTTTTGTTTGTCTCTAGTAATGATGATGGGGATGTTTTTGGCAAGTCCCATTGATGCTAAAGCTGATAGCACTTTACTAATTGCTGGAGACATTTCTAGTAACAATTTTATCTCCCATGTGTTGTTAGCGGATGCTGAAGTCGCACCTGTAGTAGAAGAGACACCTGAAGCAAAAGCTGCGGCTAAGCTTGAAGCGAAGAAAGCAAAAGCTGCGGCTAAGCTCGAAGCGAAGAAACTGAAGGAATCTGCTGATGCGGAAGCAGAAGAAGTGAAAGCTGCTGAAAAAGCTGCCAAAAAAGCTGCCAAGGCTGAGGCTAAGAAGGCTAAAGACGAGGCTAAGCTAGAGGCTAAAAAAGTTAAGGAAGCTGAAAAAGCAGCAATTTCGGAAGAAGCTGAATCTGCTCCTGCTAGCTAATTATTTAGAAAGAGAAAATGGCTTAGCCATTTTCTCTTTTGGAAGAATCTACCTACTTACTAGCTGAGAGACTAGTTTGTTAGAGATAACAAAAAGCAAATTGCCGATGAGTATCAAATCATTTGCAATTTGCAAAATCGAATTTGAACTTTCACTACTCTGAATTGAATTCAAGGAAAGAAAATGGCTTCGGCAGTTCCGCGATCGCAATCTAAATTCAACATTAGTGGCTATTTGATTAGTGATGGGCCAGCAGGATTCCTATTAAGTTGGGTAGCTGGATTTGTTGACACATCAGCTTTCATTATTTTGTTTGGCTTATTCACGGCTCATGTCACAGGAAATATTGCCTTAGCTGGATCTTCCTTTGTCAGTTCCGATACTGAAACGACAATCACCCGTTTGTTGATGCTGCCCACATTTGTGTTGACGGTAGCCTTAACCTCTCTATTAGCCCGCTATGCTCGTCGTCGTCAATGGTGTGTATTTGGAGTTCTCCTCACTGCTGAAGCGATCGCACTAGCGATCTTTTTGATGTTGGGTACGACTCTTTCCCCAGAACTAATATTAGATGTGCAAGAGGATTTGATTTTACCGATCGGCATATCTGGTGTAATTGCGATGGCAATTCAGAATGCGTTGATGAAGGAGGCTAAGGGTGTATTTAAAAGCTACATCCCCACTACAGTGATGACGGGTAACACCACTCAACTGACCATTGATGTTGTGCAGTTGCTTAGCGCCAAGCTTACCAATCCGCCCACCGAAGCTTCTCAGACCGAGGCTGCGGAATCCTTGGAGCGAATCGGTAGATTTGTGCCGACCATTGTTGGTTTTGCCCTTGGTGGTTTATTGGCGGCTTGCTTTATTCTTGTTTCTGAGTCTTGGTGGAGCTTGTCAATTCCCTTAGTAATCATTGCGATCTTAGCTACCTCAGCCTATATCGAACATGGTCGAAATGTTGCTGAATAGGTTGTCAATTTCTCAACAAAACATCCATAAATCCATCCCACGAATTTATCCCATAAGTTCATAGTTAAAGAAAAAAATGAAGAAAAATTTACTATCAATAGTTGCCAGTCTTGCTATTTTTGTTAGCCTACTGATTGGTAATTCTGCTCAAGCCCAAAATGTTTTCGCGTATTCGTCTGAGACCTTAATCGCTGAAGTTGAGTCTGTTGAGCCTGAAGTTTTGGGAATAGCCCCAGAAGCTGCCACAGCACCTACGCCTGAAGCTGTTAATTTGCTTAAGCAATTAGAGACAGAAATTTTACCTCAGATTGAAAGTGTTTTAACTCCAGAGCAACAGGCTGATTTTGCCACAAAGATTGCTGGAGGAACAAGTTTTCGTAAGGCTTTCAAAGCGCTCGCTCTGACTCCAGCCCAAAAGAATAAGTTAAGTACTGTACTTAAAGCTATTCCTAAAAAGGATATCTTTGCCACGCTGACTCCTGCTCAGAAAAAGCAATTATTCCTAAAAAATAAGCAATTATTCATCCCATCTGCTGAAGAAATTGGCGCAAAGATCAACGCAGGAATGCAAATGGCTAAGGACAAATCGCCGATGGCTCCTTCTGCTGAGGAGATAATTGAAAAGATTAACGCGAAGTTGCAAGCGATCGGAGCAGAAGACTAGTCATGGAAGGATTGATCTCTCCAGATCGCTTAAATGATTGGCTGTTGCTAGTTGCTGCGATCGTTGCATCTATGGTGATCTTCTCTGCCTTAGAGAAAGTTGCTAAGCTTTTAGCCGTACCTCTAGCTACTGCCGCGATCGCATTGATAGTCGCTAAGGTGACATTTGGAGTCACTCCAGAACATCTCTGGTATTCATTAGTTCACGTTTTTCAGAAGCTCAGCGCTAGGTTTATATAGTTACCCAATAGTTAGAGGTGTGCAGTTTCGCGGGTGGAGCTGTCGCCCTAGCTAAAAAGGACGGTTCTTTTGGTAGCACTCAAAATCTGATGCTCGGCGGTTTGGTGCTGCTGATCGTGGTTGTACTGACCCTATCTAGTAACCGCTTTTTAAGGATGGGTTCAATTGCGATCGGATTGGCAGTCGGCTTTATAATCTCACTCTTCCTTGGTATCGTTAATTTCAGCGCTCTATCAACCCTAGCCTTCTTTAGAATTCCTGTGCCATTTCGTTACGGTATTAGCTTTGATTTAACAGCTTTCTTGCCTTTCATTCTTCTATACGTCTTGACGGCTATTGAGACTGTCGGGGATTTGACCGCTACTTCTGCTGTATCTGGAGAACCCGTTTCAGGTGGTGTGTATATGAGAAAGATCAAGGGTGGTGTGTTAGGCGACGGGGTTAACTCCCTAATTGCGGCTGTACTGAATACTTTCCCCAATACAACCTTCAGTCAAAATAATGGCGTGATCCAAATGACTGGGGTTGGCAGCCGCTATGTTGGTTTTTTTGTTTCAGGTATTTTTGCAATCCTCGGTCTACTCCCGATCATTGGTGGCGTATTCCAATCGATTCCCCAACCTGTTCTTGGTGGAGCCACTCTAGTCATGTTCGGTTCCATAGCTGTGGCAGGGCTAAATATTGTGGCATCAGCAGGGCTTGACCGCCGCTCTATGATTATTGTGGCAGTTTCCTTAGGTCTAGGTTTGGGCGTTGTATTTTCCCCAGAAATTTTCGTTGGCAAGCCTGCAATTTTTAGCAACCTCTTTGGTTCAGCTATTTCCACTGGTGGACTCACTGCGATCGCGCTTAGCTGGTTACTACCCAGAGTTGAGGAGCCTGTTTCTGAAGCTGTGCAACAAGAGAATGCTGCTTAATTTAGTTTTTCTCTTTTAGCATTAGAAGCGGTACTTCTTTTATTAGCAAACGAACCACAAGAGATTTTTTAAAAGTGTTGCTTCGCAACACTTTTAAAAAATCTCTTGTGATTACATCAATTTCAAAATTTCGCTAAAGACAATCACCATCATTCCTAAGGTTAAAAAAACTATCAATGTTCCCGTGAAATCTTTTTGAAAGGTCGTGGGACGATAGGCAGGCTGTAGCCAAAAACTTAAACGTTTGGAAACAAAAGGCATCACTAATAAGCTCAAAATTGTAGAAGTAATCAGGTTATTCACAACCATAGAGCTTGCCAATGACCATGTTTGCATAATTCCCAATAAAGAAAAAGCGATCGCTTGAGTCATCACCACAGGATATAAACCCAAAACCACCGCCATAATCTGTTTCCAAATTGGAGGCCCCAAGCTCTTGTACTCAGCATCTCCCGAATGGAGAGAAAACCAACCTTCTAAGCCAGTAGTAAAGGACTTGAATCGGTAGGCATAGAATATATCTTGTCCGACTTCTAGTAAGTTTTGTCGTTCGGGTGATTCAATCCATTTGTTTAAGTTTTCTGGAGAGTCAAAATGGATGATGTAATAGCACTTAATTACATGATCTGCACAATACAAGGGCGGACATAGATCACAGCGTAAAAAACCTTCATGGCTCTCAGCGATTTTAGTTAAATCAATGTGCCAAAGCTTAAAATCTGGTTCTCCCCCTTCATGAACTATATGTTCAGCAACTAGACTGGAATAAAAAGGCGTTTCCGTTGGAGAATTATTCATGGCTTTACAAAATTAGAGCTTTTGTTAAAACTGCTAATTGGCAATCCTTCTAACAAAAATTCTATGATTCTCGCGGCTACAGGTAGATAGGGCATATCAATGTTTGATTATGCTTTGGGGTTGGCTTCGTATGCCAAAATGTCGATTAAAGCATCGGCTTCGGCAACAGCTAAGCGAGCTTTTTGGTACTCATCTTCAAACTTCATATTTGATGTCGTGAGGCTTTGCATTAGTAAAACGGCAAAGTATTCACGTTTGGTCATGCCTTCAACAAGGCTATCGCTATCTTTGTTGTAGCTGACTGGAAATGCACTATCACTGCGTCTAGTGGCCATATATTATTCTCCAAATAAAGCGTATTTTAGCACTAACGATTTTACAAAAACGATCTTTACAGCAATTGGCGTAGGCACGCAAAAGAAAACTTAAAACCCAAAAAGCTGTGGCGCACGCGCAGCGTGCGCCACAGCTTTTTGGGCTTCGGTTTTTATTATGCCTATCTACTAACGACGTGACTTTTAAACTTTATCCATTTGTCTCTTTAGCTGAACGATCGCAGGACAGATGGGGACATTTTCATTGCGGCTAGCAATTGTATTCCAACTAAAGGGAGCAGATTGGGCGGCTGATAGCCATAGTAAACGCTTAGCGCGAGTCATGCCGACATATAGTAGACGAAATTCTTCTGATTGCTTGAGATAGTTATACCTTTCCCAAGATTCTTCGGCATTGGGCAGGCGATCGCCATGCACGATCGCCCGAATCTGCGCCCTAGTGACTTCTGGCAATCCAAAATCTCCTAAGAATTTGACTGATTCTGGCAAGTAGGCTTCTCCAGGGCAAATCCGCTTATGCAAAAAGGGCATAAATACAACATCCCAATCTAACCCTTTGGCTTTATGCAAACTAATCACTGTCACCTGTCCACTCGCCATATAGCGCTCTTCTAGATTCTCATCTTCGATCGCTTCAAAGTTCTCAGACTCAACGATTTCCTTTAATGCTTCAATTACGGTCTGCATGGAGTAATTGCCAATAAGTTGCTGATTGAGGCGATCGCCTAACTTGTCAGCGGTGGCTAATAGTCCTGCTTCTTCGTCATAGAGAGTGAAGGCAATAAAAGGAATGAGATTATATAAAGGAAGCTCGATCTTGGCTCTTAGTAGACCGATACATTTAGCTTGAGATTCTTGAGCTAATGGAAGTAACTCTGGATCTAATAATGTGGGATAGAGAAATTTTTCGAGATTGCTAGCCAGAGCATTGAGATCCTGTTGCGATGAGATTTTTTGGCGATCCTTAAGGACTTCGAGGACAGCTTTGAGATTGTCGGTGGAATGGGGGCGTTCCATAAATTGCAATATGGTCAACATATCCACTGGTACACGCGATCGCCGATCACTCTGTTCCACGTCATAGATTTTAATTTCTTGTTCCTGCTCTGATGAATTTAGAGGTGGGTTTAAATGTGGGTTTAGATGTGCAGTAAGCTGTTCGGTGACAAATCGTCCTTGATTGTGTTGACGGACTAAAATTGCCATACTCAAATTAGGATCTCGGGAATGTAACTGCTTAATGCGATCGCAAATCATTGCCATTTCGGCTTCGATATCTGCCACCGCATTCCCTAAATAGATTTCTACACCTGCGCCAATTGGGTCTGGATTAGCGTTGGGCTGCGGATCGTTATCATCGACAGGTACAATCTTCTGCTCACGGAAGGGCTTCTCTAACTTGCCATATTCTGACTGATTGACCCAGCGCAATACATAGTTAGCGGCGCGCATCACAAAGCTAGTGCTTCGTCCTGCTTGATCGAGTGTAGTCAGTTGCGATTGGGCAGAACAGCGATCGCAAAACTCATTAAAAAATCGCGGATCGGCAGGCGTAAACGTGGAGTTAATCGCTTGGTTGGGGTCGCCGACACGCATCAAATTTTTAGTATGCTCTGCCGCAGTTGTTTGGGGCGCGATCGCCAAAATCTCTAATAGTTCTGTTTGTAATGGAGAAGAATCCTGAGCTTCGTCTTCAAATATGGCAAAAAAACGCTCTTGCCAGTAATTGCGAACACTGGGATTTTTGAGTACCCGTAGAGCGCCCAAGATCATGTCGTCATAGTCGATCGCCATTTCCTGCCGCAGCAACCTTTCATAGATTTCATACAGCCCTGCTGCGATTTCTAAGATACTTCCACCATCGGGTGTTTCTAATTGCCGCAAAGCGATCGCACTCAAGCCCGAACTCTTGGCTGTGGCGATCGCTTCCTTAGCGAGACTAGGCAACACATCAGTTCGCAATACCGTTTGTCGCCGCAGTCTTTCTGTATCTTCGCCATCAAAGCTTTTGCCCTCAAGCAGTAAGTCATAAAGTTTAGGATTTTCCTTCACCCAAAGATTAGTGGCATTGCGAAGCAACCGTTGCTTTTGCGATTCGGAGACAATTTTTGTCTCACCTGCCCCAAAGCCTGATAGCTCGCGGTGATTACTAGCGATCGTATAGGCAAGGCTATGCAGCGTACTGACCGTAAAAGCACTCTGGGGCAATCGTAAATCCTTGAGATGTTGGGATACTTTTTTACGAATATTGCTTACCGCCGAGCGCGTGAAGGTAACAATTACCAATTGCTTTTGGCGATGTAATTGAAACTTGGCGATCGCGATCGCGGCGGCTACTGCCATGCCCGTTGACTTACCTGCTCCTGGCACGGCGGACACTGCTAGCTCACCACCCTGCCAGTCTGCCATTGCTTGCTGTCCTTTACGAAGGGTCTGACGGAGGGTGTTAAGAGAACTTGGCAAAGATGTGGGTGTGAGCATGGGCTTTATATTTAATAATTGCGATCGCCATGTTGTGTCTTCCCGCAATTCCTACATAGCGTAGTATTGTAACGTGAAAGTATTTGCCTAACTACTTATGCTATTTGAGCAGCTACCAGTAGAAGCCAAAAATGTACTCCTGCAAATCAAGTCAGGTATGGCATTCACTCACAAAAAAGATGGGAGTATATATCGCAACATAGAAGGAAAGTTGCCAGAGCTATCGCCCGATTATTATCGAGAATATACGGTTCTGACTCCTGAGATGGCAACGAGAGGCGCACGCCGCTTGGTTATTGGTAACGCAGGGGAAATCCACTATACTGATGATCATTATCTGACTTTTCAGAAAATCAGCGAACAGTATGACTAAGCAAATAACCCAGTTACTTCCTGATAAGCCTTTGGCTGGCCGCGATTCTGTGGCAATTGCTAATGGTTTGCAGAAGTTGGGAACTGAAATTTTTTATCTTGATGGTCGAGAAATTCGAGATAAACAGTCTTTTTTGCAGAAAGTTGCTGAGATAATGCGGTTTCCAGATTATTTTGGCTATAACTGGGATGCCTTAGAAGAGTGTATTACCGATTTAGATTGGTGTCCTGCGGCGCGATATATTTTGATATACGACTATCCAGAAGCATTTTCAAAAGCAGAGCCTGAACAATGGAAGATTGCCTATGATATTTTGCGATCGGCTGTGGAATATTGGCAAGGAATAGATATACCTCTAGAGGTTTTATTGATAGGAGAAAGCTAATAAAAACCAAAACCCAAAAGCTGTGGCGCGCGCGCTGCGTGCGCCACAGCTTTTTGGGTTTTAAGTTTTCTGTTGCGTACTTACTTATCGCTATAATTGATGCTTATGCGAAACCTTGAAAACTTTATTTAACCCTTCTCTATCCCTTTTCCTACATCCCTTTTTCCTACATCCCTATGCTATCTAATCTTAATCGCCGCAAATTTATTTCCCTTTCTACCCTGTTTTTATTAGGAGCTTGTGGCGCACAAACTACTCAATCAACTGGTTCTTCTGACAAAAATAAAATTGTCTTTTGGACAATGCAACTGAAGCCACAGTTTGACAAGTATATGACAGAGCTAATTGCAGGATTTGTCAAAGAGAATCCCACAGCAGAAGTGGAATGGGTAGATATTCCTTGGGGAGAAATGGAAACTAAAATTTTGAGTTCTGTCGCTGCTAAAACTGCTCCTGATGTGGTGAATCTCAATCCTCAATTCGCCTCAAAGCTAGCTGAAAAGAAAGCTTTAGTAGATATGAATACCGCGATCTCAGCCGCAGATCAAGCAAGTTACTTCCCAAATATTTGGAAAGCGAATCAACTAGACAATACTACCTTCGGTCTACCTTGGTATGTCGCGACAGATATCACCATCTATAATCGATCGCTATTTGAAAAAGCAGGGTTAGATCCTGCTAAGCCTCCTCAAACTTTTGCAGAGCTCGCTAAAGTTTCTGAACAGATCAAAGCGAAAACAGGTAAGTATGCATTCATGTTGACAATGGATGGCGGACAGGTCTTGGAGTCGATGGTGCAGATGGGAATGAACCTGCTAGACACTAATGGTAAAGCCGCTTTTAATGATCCTGCTGGCAAAGCTGCCTTTGACTATTGGGTAAATCTATTTGATAAGCAATTAATTCCCCGCGAGATCTTGACGGAAGGACACCGAAAGGCAGTGGAACTCTATCAAACTGGTGAATTGGCAATCCTATTGACTGGCCCCCAATTTTTGCAGTCCGTTGCCCAGAATGCTCCTGAGACTGCCAAAGTTACGGACATTGGTTCGCAAATTACTGGTTTGACAGGCAAAAAGAGCGCCGCAGTAATGAATGTAGCTGTGCCAACTGCATCTAAGAACCAAGAGCTAGCAGTTAAATTTGCTCTATATTTGACTAACGCTGACAACCAACTCGCCTTTACAAAAGTAGAAAATCTTTTACCTTCAACCGTTAAAAGTTCTAGCGATCGCTACTTCACTGAAGCTGCTAAAGATGCATCAATCCTTGATCGGGCTAGATTGATTAGTGCTTCTCAACTTCCCCAGTCTGAAGTTTTGATTCCTCCTGCGAAGGATATTGAGCAGCTTCGTGAAATTATTTATGAAGAGCTGCAACTTGCTATGCTCAAAGAGAAGTCTAGCGATCAAGCGATCGCTGCTGCTGCCGAAAGATGGAACTCGATTTAAAAGGTAGTGTCTTCTTAAAACCCAAAAATTTGTGGCGCACGCTGCGCGTGCGCCACAAATTTTTGGGTTTTCTACATAAGCGCCGCCCTTGTGCGGGTTTTAGCGCTAGTGCTAATGGTTTAAAAACTGCTCTACTTTGATGGCTTCCTGCAAGCTGCGCTTGATGCAATCGCCGAGGGCAACTCCACCGATAAAATTGGCACTAATGTATAAACCTGATGACTTTTGCAACTCAGCTTCCACTGTGGCGACGAGTTGCAAATGTCCAATTTCATACTGAGGAATTGCTTTGTCCCAACGATGAACAGCGATCGCCTTTGGTTCGGCTTTGGTGTCAGGACGGAGAATTGTTTTTTTCAAGTCCTGATGAACAGCTTGAATTATTTCTGACTCAGATAGCTTAGCTAGAGCAGGATCTAGTGTGCCACCAATGAAGTTGAGTAGTAGTTGCCAACCTTGGGGGGCGCGTCCTGCAAATAAACTTGATGACCAAATAGTACCTAGGGTACGGACTCCTTCAGTACGCGGGATCAGGTTGCCGAAGCCTTGCATATCACAGACAAATTCACTTTTAGGGTAAGCAAGCACTACACAAGCAACCGTTGGATAAAAGATATTACGAAGGGCTTGACTCGCCGATGGTAAATAGTCTCGCAGTAGCTCAGCAGTCACATAGGCAGGTGTGGCAAGCACTACGGCACGGGACATTACCGTTTCTTCACCCATTGGCGTATCAAATTTGGCAATATAAATATCGTTATGCCGATCTAGCGATCGCAAAGTCCATTGTTGCTTGACAGGTGTACCTTGAGTTCGCAGCTTAGTCGCGATCGCCTCTGGCAACATCTTGATCCCCTGCTTAAATGAACCTAGTTCACCAGCTTTGACTTTGGGCAAATCCGCATTCTTGGCTTTTTGCGCTTGGCGATCTTTGCTTGACAAAATTGCCCCCGCAACTAAGCCTCCGTAGCTATTTTCGAGACGAAATATTTTAGCGAAAGCAGCTTTGGCACTCAGCTTCTTGGGATCACCCGCATATACACCCGAAATAAAAGGTGCAACTAAACGCGCTACGGCTTGTTCGCCTAGCAGCCTTCCAAAAAACTGCTCCACTGACTCTTCGCCTGCCATCGCTGGACGCGCAAAGCCGATCGCCCCTAGCGCTAGGCGGATTTTACTGCTCCAATTCAATAGTGGCGTAGCGATCGCGGCGGGCGGACTCATGGGCAAAGCATTCAATTTGCCATTAAAAAATACAAAGCGCGGCAACTTGCCATTGGCTAGCACCAATTCATCCGTGAGTCCCACATTAACCGCTAGGCGTAGCAGTTCCGCCGTAGGCTGGAAGCTATTGGGACCTTCTTCCCATTGGTAGCCTTCATCATTTTGTTTCGATACGATCGCCCCGCCCACGCGATCTTGAGACTCGGCAACCAAAACTCGACGCTGACTAATAGTTGCTAACTCATAGGCAATCGTCAATCCTGAAATTCCTGCACCCACAACAAGAACATCTAATATTGAATTGTTTGATTGGTCGGCTAACTGGTTCATATCAGATTGGGCTACGGTCATGGAAAAACTCTATGCGAAGTAACTTGGCAGATTAATTTTCAGTTTACATCGCTAACGTTAAACAGGGCTAGATATACATACTCCCTTCCCAGTATATGACTAGACATTAAATCCAAGAAATTATCGTTGCGGCGCGGTGCGCCGCAACATCTAATCTTTCACTGGGAAGGGAGTAAAACCCAAAAGAGGGTGGCGGCGCTCCGCGCCGCCACTCTCGTTTGGGTTTACAGCAAGCTACACCAAGAGAGAATGCTGAAACAAAACATTTAGATATACATTGGCGGTTCTGCGATAGATGCGAGATGCAATGGGTGAAATACCTTGGCGATCGCTGCCATT
>JBBQRB010000109.1:0-11651 GCA_038215315.1 Pseudanabaenales cyanobacterium | reverse complement strand
TTAAACCTCATCGGTGACAGAAATCATAGACGCGATCGCATCTATATTTTGATTTTAGCCTCTTGACAGATTAGTAAATCAATATCGTTAGCTAGAAATTCGTAACCACTGCGATCGCCAAATTTTTCTAATGCCAATAGGGCTATACTTTAGAGCAGTAAATTGGTTGAGATACTTGACGATGGCTCCTGTGCGCTTGCGTAACGTTACTAAGAAATTTGGTCAGAATGTTGTGCTTCAAGACATTGATCTAGAAGTTAATGATCGCGAATTTATGGTTTTAGTAGGGCCATCAGGTTGTGGTAAAAGCACTTTATTGAGACTAATTGCAGGACTAGAAGAAGTTAGTGATGGTGCGATTTATATGGGCGATCGCCAAATAAATCATTTACCACCGAAAGTGCGTGATATTGCGATGGTCTTTCAAAGTTACGCGCTCTATCCCCACATGACCGTATATAACAATATTGCCTTTGGGTTACGCAGGCAGCGATCGCAGAAGTTATCGGTATTCACAAAATTGGCTTGGTTCTCCAAAGCAAAT
The DNA here is from genome assembly GCA_038215315.1 of Pseudanabaenales cyanobacterium. GTDB lineage: Bacteria > Cyanobacteriota > Cyanobacteriia > Pseudanabaenales > Pseudanabaenaceae > Pseudanabaena. The sequence continues at coordinate 11,107 of JBBQRB010000109.1, read as the reverse complement.
CAAAAGCAACGCGCCGAGATTGACAATCGGGTGCAGCAAGTTGCCGAATCCTTGCAGATTTCGCATTTACTATCTCGCAAGCCCAAGGATCTCTCAGGTGGTCAAAAGCAAAGAGTTGCACTAGGTCGGGCGATTGCTCGTAATCCACAGGTTTTTTTGATGGATGAGCCTCTATCAAATCTTGATGCTCAGTTACGCAGCGATACTCGTTCTCAAATTGTGCAGTTACAAAAGCGGTTACAAGTTACGACGATTTATGTGACCCATGATCAAGTCGAGGCAATGACAATGGGCGATCGCATTGTCGTACTAAACAAAGGTGATATTCAGCAGGTGGACACCCCTTTAAATATTTATCGGAAGCCCGCAAATCAATTTGTAGCTGGGTTTATGGGTTCTCCACCGATGAATTTTTTGCTTGTATCTATAGACCAAAATGGTAATTTAGTTGGAAATGGATTATTGAGAGCCATATCCGTTGAGCAATTATTACTTCAAGAAATTGGTCGTGATCGCGACTTTGTTCTAGGTTTTCGTCCAGAAGACTTACAGCCAACAAATGCTGATGATGCGGATCTAGTGGGCATTGTGGAGCTAGTAGAGTCACTTGGCTCAGAGACGATTGTGTTACTTAAAGTAAATAACGGTAGCGAGGATATTGAGATTAGAGCCAGAGTTTCTGCTGATGTGGGGCTAGAGCGTCATTGGCAAATTGGCGATCGCAGTTTCTGGAAGCTTGATCTTAGTAAGCTCTATGCTTTTGACGCTAGCTCTACCAAAACTTTACATTCCCCATACGTCTAAAACCAATTTGAGATTTTTAGCGCCTTCGGAGCTGAAAATCTCAAATTGGTTTTTTGAAAGTCTGCCGTAGGCAGACTTTCAAAAAACCGATGTTTATAGCTGTCGTTAGTTTTGTCAGAACATAAAACCCAAAAGAGAAAGGCGGCGCTCCGCGCCGCATCTCTCTTTTGGGTTTTAGACTGGCAACAATGATATAAAATTGAATTTGACATTAAAAACAATCTGCGAGATTATAGATAAGCTGATAAATTCAGTCAACGGGGCTATAGCGCAGTTGGTAGCGCATCTCAATGGCATTGAGAGGGTCAGCGGTTCGAATCCGCTTAGCTCCATTCAAAAATTGTCTAAATTCACAAAAGTATACCAATACAAAACCAGAAGATGAGTCGCGCCGCAACTCGTCTTCTGGTTTCAAGACTGACTAAGGCTGTAAATTGATATTAATACTAAGATAAAGTGACGGCTTAGCCGTCACTCTATCTGGTTGGAATCTATGCCCTATTTTGTTTTTGGTGCTTTATCGGCGATCGCATTATTGCTTGCGGCAAATCCACCACAGCCAGTTATTGCCCAAGCCCCACCGATTCGAGCCTATCAACAAAAGGCAACTAATAATTCAAGAACCGATCAAGTTTTAGATCAACAACAAAAAGCGGCTCCTAGTCGATTTGATCTTCAGAAATATCCAATCGGCGATCGCTATAAAACCCATTGGCAAGAATCTCTCTGGGCGATCGGAGTTTTAGCCCCTGAGAAGGAATATGCCCTACAAGCCTTAGAAAATGTGATGCGGTTAACCACCGTAGGCAACCTTAGCGATCCCCAAAAAGCAATTATTGACACGGCGATCCAAGTTAGTCACCAACTTTATACGCTCAAGCCAGCAGTTTATAGCAAACTACGCCAACAGTTTTTACGCACCATTGACTATAGTACTGACCCAATGTGGGTGGCGATTTCTCTATCGGCACTGTCCAAAGCACCAATCTATCCAGAGCCAAATCTAAGCAATGGGCAGAAGAGCGATCGTCTACAAACGGCACAAATTAACAAACTTACGCACAAAATCAAACAAAGATTTCCCAACTGGGATCGAGATCTACATCTACGGACTAGCCTACAAAATATTAGCAGTGGGATCAGTCCTGCATCGAGTCGTCTACCCAACCTCAAGGATTTACTAGCTTGGGAAATTGCGCCCCAACAAGCTCAAATGTACGTATTCTGTCGCCCAAATCGCGATGTTCTGTGCCTGACCGTCCTCAAAGATGGCAATGGCAAATTTGTCCAACAAAGCAAGCAACTTTGGTCAGCGCCGCTACTACTGCAATCTATTCACAACCTTGATTGGAATTTCACCAATGGACGCACTCCGCAGGGAATTTATCGGATGGAAGGGGTTTCACGTCAACCTGATGATGAATACTTTCATGCTTATGGTCAATTTTCGTTAGTCAATTTGTTTGTTCCTTTTGAAAGTGGCGTAACTGCTTTTCTGCCAAAGCAAAAGGGTAAATTTACAGGTGACTTACAGGCTTATCAAGCGCTGTTACCAGTTTCTTGGCGAAACTATGCGCCAATACAGCAAACCTACTGGGCGGGAAGTGTGGGGCGATCGCTATTTCGGATTCATGGCAGTGGCGCAGCGATCGACTTCTTTCGCAATAAGCCTGCGGTAGTTAGCAACCAAAATTTTGACTGGAATGCCACCTTGGGTTGCCTCTCGGCTCTAGAAATTTACGACGATCGCGGTAGTTTGCTCAAGTCCGATATGCCTAAAATTTTGGATACTCTTCATAAAGTCGGGCGCGGCAAAATCGAAGGCTACTTAGTTGTCGTTGACCTACCAAGCTCCACAGATCAGCCAGTAACTAAGGAAGAGATTATGAAATACATTAACTAATTCCAAGCTTTTATGGCTTCGGTGCTGTAACACTCATAGAAATTTTAAAAAGCGCGGCTTCGCCGCGCTTTTAAAGATTTCTATGCAATTCGCTACATTGAGACGCTGCCGTCACGAAATACCTGACCAATTATTTCTTCGATCGCAGGTTCATTTACGGACAGATCGATAACTTCAAGCTCGGTCAACATTTGCGAGACTGCCTTAGTTAGATTTTCCCTTGGCACTGAAAAGCTGACAGCTTGACCATCAATATTGCGAATTAGTCCATATTTCTGTAAAGCTTCGCGATCAACAATCGGCTGGGCAAGTTCAACCCGCACCTCGCGATAAGGAGCAAAATTATTCTGTAAACCATCAAGACTGCCATCATAAATTAATCCACCCTGATGAATTAATAGCACCCGCTTACATAGCGCTGTGATATCCGCCATGTAATGACTGGTGATCAAAATTGTGGCTTGATATCGTTGGTTATAATCGCGCAAAAACTCACGTACACTTGCCTGAGCATTTACATCCAAGCCCAACGTTGGCTCATCTAAAAATAGAACTTGAGGTTGATGTAGCAAAGCCGCCATTAGCTCCGCCTTCATCCGTTCACCTAGCGAGAGCTTTCGCATTGGCTGCGTGAGTTTTCCTTCGAGAGACAACATTTCTGTCAGCTCCCCAAGGCGCGACTTGAAAATTTGATCAGGGATGTCATATACGGCAGCATTCATTCGCAAGGAGTCCAATGCTGGTAAATCCCAAATTAGTTGTTGCTTCTGCCCCATGACTAGGGTGATCTTTTGTAAGAATTTGACATCACGGCGAAACGGAATATGTCCCGCCACCTGAATCTGTCCCGATGAAGGATAGATTAAGCCCGTTAGCATTTTTAGGGTTGTCGTTTTCCCAGCCCCATTTGCGCCCAAGAAACCAACCATTTCTCCAGCAGCGATCGCAAAGGAGATATCTTTAACCGCCGCCACAGATCGGTATTGACGATGCCAGAAGTGCTTGAGTGTCCCAGCTAGTCCTGCGTCTTTAACGGCAATATCATAATTTTTGCTCAATCCTTCAACGGTAACCATTGCCATAGCGCTCTAACCAAGATGCGTTCTGATATACTGTCATCAATATCAATGTATACCTGTCGCCAGTCTTGTTAGGACATAAAATCCAAAAGAGAGAGGCGGCTCGTCGCCTCTCTCTTTTAGATTCTGATCTGTAGAAGATGCAATCCTAAAGCAGGTAAAGTTGACAGGGTTATGTTCATTACCTTATCTCATTGTTAGGGTTTTGAAAATTTTATGATTGTGTTAGCGATTAACCACTTAAACTAAGTTAGTTCCCTTAAGGAAACAGTCGGCAGATAGTGATTAGCGCTGGCGCACAACTGGAAAATCAGGAAGGCAGTTATGGTAAGAGTCCTCGTAGTAGATGATAGTCCGATGGTGTTGGAGATGGTTTCAGCACATTTAAAACAAAATGGCATGGAAGTTATCGAAGCAACTAATGGTGCTGAGGCGGTAGATAGGCTCAAAGCTCTAACGCCTGATTTAGTCGTGACTGATGTAGTTATGCCGCAAATGAATGGCTATGAGCTATGCCGATGGATCAAAAATAATGCCTCTACCAAAAATGTACCTGTAATTATGTGTACAACCAAAAGTGAGGAATTTGATAAATATTGGGGGATGAAGCAGGGGGCTGATGCTTACTTGACTAAGCCTTACCATCCACCAGAATTAATCAAAACAATTAAGCAGTTACTTAGCCAGATTAAATAAAATTAAATAGAAAGCAAAGGAGCGCCATGCGCTCCTTTGCTTTTGCTACAGCGCTTTGCGCTTTTGTAAAACTTAGATAAATTCTTGGAAGTGCCGCGAAGCGGCACTTCCAAGAATTTATCTGTACCTTTTAAAGCCTCAATAGGCTATATAGAAGTTAGATGCCTTGCAAAGTGACGCATCTAACTTCTATACCAGAAGGTGACTTGCGGCGCGAAGCGCTGCAAGTCATCTTCTGGTTTTATGTCATGACATACATCACCAAGAGTTTAAGGACATGAGTTCTCAGTTTTATTTGGGTTGTGCAGTCTGGGCTTTTAAAAATTGGGTGGGTGACTTTTATCCTAGAGGTAGTCGAGCAACTGAGTTTTTACAGCTCTATAGCGATCGCCTTATAACTGTAGAAGTTAATTCCACATTTTATGTGATCCCCGATCGCCATACAGTTGAGCGCTGGGCTAAAGAAACTCCAGACAATTTCCGATTTTGCCCCAAATTCCCAAAACACTTTACCCATCGGGGATTGTTATCACCTCATATTGATCAAGCCATGCAGTTTTTGGACTTGATATCTAGTTTTGGCGATCGCTTGGGAGTAGCATTTGTGCAACTGCCGCCCAGTTATAGCCCCGCTAACTTTGCCGATTTAGAAAGTTTTTTAAAAGCATTGCCAGCCCAAGACTTTCAGATTGCTTTGGAAGTGCGCCATCAGGATTGGTTTCAAAAAGATAACAGAGATCGCTTGAATGAGCTATTAAAAAGTCTTGGTATTGGGCGCGTTTTGCTAGACTCTCGCCCAATTTATAATTTGCCATTCGGTGATGACATGGACCTTGCTGAGACTAAACTGCAACAAGAAGTTGTTCAAGAACGGCGGAAGCCTAATTTACCTTTGCAGCCAGTTGTTACGGCTCCTTTCAGCATTGTGCGTTTTGTTAGTCATCCTGAGCGCGACTTAAATGTAAAGTTTTGGCAGGAATGGCGAATTTTATTAAGCAATTGGCTGGCAAACGGCACACAAGTTTATTTCTTTATGCATTGTCCCGTTGAGGATCGATCGCCCCACAACCTTAAATATTTTCAAAATATGCTGGAAAAGGCAAATATGCCAATCCCAACCTTGCCTTGGGATAATCTCGCGCTACCGCCACAACAGTTAACGCTCTTCTAAGTATTTAAAGCGCTCTGCGCTCAAATTAGAACTAATAAAAAATTTGAAAGGGTCGCGATGTAACCCTTTCAAATTTTTTTTATGGTTCGTTTGAGCGCAAAGTGCTTTAAAACCCAAAAGAGAGAGGCGGCGCGCCGCCTCTCTCTTTTGGGTTTTGATTTGTCCTGATACAAGTGACAGCTTTAAATCCTTACAGCGCAAAGCGCTTTGAGGACAAGATTGCTAGAATGTTTGAAATTACAACCTTTGATAGCTATGGTTACTGCTAACTCCCCATCACCGCTAACCATCCTCGAAAATGGCGATCGCCTCAATCGAGAAGAATTTGAGCGGCGATATTTAGCATCAAACACCAAAAAAGCAGAACTCATTGAAGGCCTCGTCCACGTGGCATCTCCTCTACGCTTTACCCCTCACGGGAAACCTCATAGCAATATCATTACTTGGCTTGGCACATATCAATCAATGTTCGCAGGGCTAGAAGTTGGGATCGAGCCAACAGTTCGCCTTGATGACAACAACGAACCCCAACCCGATGCCGTACTATTCCGCATTGATGGCAATGCGGAAATTGATGCTGATGGTTATATTTCAGGTGCACCCGAATTGATTGCAGAAATTGCCGCGAGTACAGTCTCCTATGACTTGCATAGCAAAAAACGCATATACGAACTCAATGGCGTAAAAGAGTACATTGTCTGGCGGACATTAGACCGTCAAATTGACTGGTTTGTCTTAGAAAATGGAAAATACAATCAGCTAGAACCTGATGGCTCAGGAATTATCTGTAGCCGAGAGTTTGCAGGTTTGCGACTAAATGTAAATGCAATTTTGAGTAATGATATGTCCGCAGTTCTCAAAACATTGCAAAACCCATAGTATGAGTTGCGTCGCAACTCGCACTATGAGTTTGCGGCGGCTATAAAGTATGATACAAAAAGTGTTATGTTTTCGCCTTCCACGAAAACACAACACTCTAAGCATTTTAAACATTTATAAAACCTTTAATATGTCCACTCCAGAATCGCTGAAAACAAGATTTGTGGCGATCGCCAGCAAGCGTGAACTATTAGTACAGTTGTCTCTCAAGGACAACTTAGGTAGCCTCAGTATCGATATTATTCAAGCTTTAGAAGAGCTTGACGATCTTCTCATTGAAATCAGAAAAATTTTCCCAGACTGGCAAGAATCAGTTTAAAGCTATGCCGCCTAAACTGACTTCCTTCCATTCGCGGGTAAATGTGCAGCGTCAAGTCAAAATACCAATGCGCGATCGCATCAACCTGACCGCCGATATTTATCGTCCCAAAAATGTGGATGGGCAGTTGCCAGTAATGCTGATGCGACTGCCCTATGGTCGGGCGATTGCCTCTAGTTGTACCTATGCCCATCCCAGTTGGTACGCTAGCCAAGGCTATATAGTTGTCATTCAAGATGTGCGCGGGTGCGGTACTTCCGAAGGAGAGTTCTATCCATTTCGCAACGAATATGACGATGGATTTGACACAGTGGAATGGTGCGCCAATGCATTAGAAGGAAGCAGTGGCAAGGTGGGAATGTATGGATTTTCCTATCAAGGCGTTACCCAATTTCAGGCGGCAGTAAAGCAACCCCAAGGTTTGGTCACAATCTGCCCTGCGATGGCAACCGCAGACCTCTATCATGGATGGTTTTATTTTGGTGGGGCGATTTGTTTAGATTTTGTTTTGAGTTGGGCGCTACAATTAACTCAAAATCGTGCTTGGTATTTAAAGCAAGAACCCCAGTCAACTAAGCTTTTTGAAGCCCAAAAGCAGATTTCGCAATGGCTAAATAAAGCTCCATTAAATGAAATTAAACTATTTAAAAGCGAATCGTTGGGAGCGCAGTTCGGTCAGTTTTTCTTTGATTGGATTGGGAACTCAAAGGCTGATGATCAGTACTGGCGATCGCTAAACCCTCTCAGCTATTTTGAAAACTTTGATTTGCCAGCCCTACATATCGCAGGATGGGCGGATACTTTTATTGAGGCTACGCTCAATACCTATCAACAATCTAAGCTAGCAACTTCTAAACCCCAGCATTTAGTGGTCGCACCTTGGCAGCATATGCCTTGGTTGCCTAAGGTTGGCGAGATAGACTTTGGAGCCAATGCTGTCTCACATATCGATCAATTACAGATTGATTGGTTTGATTTTTGGCTCAAGGGAGTAGACAACGGGATTTGCGATCGCGACCCTGTGCAAATATTTTTGATGGGTAAAAATATTTGGCTCGATTTACCAGACTTCCCCAAAGAATCAACTACGCACTGCCTCTATCTCCATCCCCAAGAGGGTTTGAAGGCTCAAATACTAACTACTGATCAGCATTTACCCGATATTTATGTTTACGATCCGCGCAATCCCAATCCTGCGACTGCCTATGGTTTTTATGATCAACAATTAGTGCATCAGCGTTGGGATGTATTGGTTTATCAGAGTGATCAACTAGAGCAGGATTTGGCGATCGCGGGGATTCCTGAATTTATACTTTATGCTGCCACTACTGCCCCTGACACCGATTGGGTAATTAAGCTTTTGGATATCTATCCTGACGGTAAGCAAATGTTGGTCTCGATGGGCGTTTTGCGAGCGAAGTTTCGTAATTCTTGGACTGAGCCTGAGTGGGTGAAGTCTGATGTTGTTAATGAATATCGAATTAAGCTCCGTCCCACTTGCCAAAATTTTGCCCAAGGTCATCGCCTTGGCGTCGCGATCGCTAGTTCTGCATTTCCACTAATTGAGCGCCATAGCAATACCGAAAAGTTACCATCTGAAGCCACAGTCAGCGAATTTGTGGAGGCAACTCAACAAATTTTTTATGGTGCTAGCTATCCTTCTTGTCTACATTTGCCAAAACTATAAAACCCCAAAGAGGATGGCAGCGCTCCGCGCCGCCATCCTCTTTGGGGTTAGCTGCATTAACAAAACTGCTTTTCAATCAATCCCGTTAAACTGTCTGTCCAATGAGTTGCCAAATCCAAAGTCTCAGCCTCTACCATCACTCGCATTAGTGGCTCAGTACCTGAAGCACGTACCAAAATCCGACCCTGATCGCCTAAATCTTCTTCGGCTAATGCGATCGCCTGAACTAAGACATCACAGGTTTGCCAATTGCGGCGCAGTTCCCGATCTTCGACACGGACATTTTTGAGTAATTGGGGGTAGGGATGGAAGCTTTGATCCATAAGTTCGGCGAGAGGTGCTTTTTGTTTTGCAAGAGCCGCAAGATGTAGCGCCGCCAGCAAACCATCACCACTGACAGCATAATGACGACAGAGTACGTGACCCGACTGTTCACCACCAAGCATTGCGCCTGATCGCACCATTTCTGCATGGACATATTGATCGCCCACAGGTGTCCGCACAAAGTTGCCGCCGAGCTTTTGCCACGCTCTTTCAAAGCCCAGATTTGCCATCACTGTCGTCACGATCGCACTATCGGGAAGTTGATTCTTTTCCATGAGTTCCTGTCCCCAAAGGAACAGGATGTAATCACCATCAACGACACGACCATTACTATCGACCGCTAAGACGCGATCAGCGTCACCATCAAAAGCAAAACCCATATCTGCATTGTGTTCTTTTACGGCAATACGGAGAGGTTCAAGATGGGTAGAACCGCAATTAACATTAATGCGATCGCCATCAGGCTCTTGGTGCAAGCCGATTACCTCTGCGCCCAGATTGCGAAATACTTCCAGCGAGACACGAGTTGCCGAACCGTGGGCGAGATCGAGGACTACTTTTAGTCCGCTTAAGTCTGTGGCGATCGAGTTTTGTAGTGAGTCTTGATAATCGGAAATTAGGTGAGCTTTTTCGTGATATTTACCCCACTCTGTTGAAGAATTAACTAAATCAGCGTGAATTTTAGACTCTAATAAAGCCTCGATCGCTATTTGAGTCTCACTACAAAGCTTAGTACCACAAGCTCCGAAAAACTTAATTCCATTATCTTCAGGCGGATTATGGCTAGCGGAGATCATTACACCGCCAAAGATTTCAGGTGAATTAGCCGTCAGGTAAGCCACCGCAGGTGTAGGACATAACCCAATATGCCAAACATCCCAACCCGCCGCCGTCAAACCTGCGGAAATTGCTGACGAAAGCATATCGCCCGATGTGCGCGAGTCCTGCCCGATCGCAATCACATTCGCTTTATTTGTGCGATCGAGTTCAACGCGATCCTTTAAGATTTTGCCCGCGCTAATCCCTACCTCTAGAGCTAGGTTTGCCGTCAAAAAGCTGCCAACATGACCACGAATGCCATCTGTACCAAATAATTTCATAGAACCTCTCTCCACACACCTTAATTTTGCAGTTTGCCATATAGCAGTTGCAAACATAGACCACTATAAAAAATAAAATGGCTCACTTTGTGAGCCATTTTATTAAAACATTATGCGGCGACTGCAAATTTTGGGCGTTGGCTGACAACTTCGTCGATCAGTCCATAATTTTTTGCCTCATTAGGAGCCATGAAGAAATCGCGATCAGTGTCGTCGGCGATCCGCTCAATCGGCTGTCCTGTATGGAAAGCCATCAATTCATTGAGGCGATTTTTGTGATAAAGAATTTCCTTAGCTTGGATTTCAATATCTGTCGCCTGACCTTGAGCGCCACCAAGAGGTTGATGAATCATGATCCTTGTGTGGGGCAAAGACAATCTCTTGCCCTTTGCGCCACCTGTGAGCAAAAAAGCCCCCATGCTTGCCGCTAAGCCCACACAGATTGTGGAAACATCAGGGCGAATGTGCTGCATCGTGTCATAGATTGCCATGCCAGCAGTCACAGATCCACCAGGGGAGTTGATATACAAGAAAATATCTTTTTCGGGATCGTCGGCTTCAAGGAAAAGCAATTGAGCAACGATGATATTAGAAATACTGTCGTCAACCTGTTGCCCCAAAAATACGATCCGCTCCCGCAGTAGACGCGAAAAAATGTCAAAGGCTCTTTCGCCACGACCAGACTGTTCGATTACGGTTGGGATCATAGTTTATATTTACGGTTTACTCTCATCATATTGTACTGATATGTAATCACAGCTAACCGTTGTCTCTATTCGGATTTCACCCCGTCCTTAGTAGCTGTCGCTATTGTTAAAAACCAAAACCATATTTTTAGTGGTGCGGCTTCGCCGCACCACTAAAAATATGGTTTTGCGCGTCCCTAAGTCCAAGTAAGAGACAGCCCAAAGGGCTGTATTCAAACGATAAGGCGATCGCCCCACAAGATGCCTTCAGATCCTTTAAACTGGAATAGCATCTAAGATTTTTTGTACATTTTCAAAGCTAATGCCAAGTCCGACCCATATACCTGAAGCCATTGATCGCATTGTCCAACGATTTAAAAGGCTCACCGATCCCAAGCAACGTTATGAACAATTGATTTTGTACGGGAAGAAGCTAGCAGAATTTCCTGAAGCGCTCAA
>JBBQRB010000108.1:0-11735 GCA_038215315.1 Pseudanabaenales cyanobacterium | reverse complement strand
TTTGGGTTTTATTATGCTTGCCTACTTATAGCTACGTACCGTAACGCAATTGCGATTTAATTCTTATTTTGAGGGCATATTACAGCGCTTTGCGCTTTTGTGAAATCTAGAGAAATTTTTGAAAGTGGCGATCGCTATATCATCACGAATTATGTCGTAATCGAACACTCATGCAGGAAATCAAACGGTGGTTGCTCAAAGTATTGAATAAAGCAAACCAAAACAATTATCTTTTATGTCGCAACTACTTGATTGGAAATTAGTTGAGGCAAAATTGCCTAGAGAATTCAAGCCCTAATTAAACCCAAAACCCAAAGAGCTGTGGCGCTCGCTGCGCGAACGCCACAGCTCTTTGGGTTCTAAGGTTTCTTTCACCCACCTACTTAATACACTTTAGTTCTTCTTGCTCAGATTGCGTCAAAAATGCAATAAGCAACTTGTCTTCCGTAAAAGCGCTCAGTTCACAAATTAATATCTATAAAATCATGAAAAACAATACTCAACATACATTCGAGTTAAATGGAACTATTGTGGGTAAGATGCACAGAGGCTCTGAATTTCCTCAGTCTCCAGACCATCCCGATCCAATTGGAGCGCTAACTACAGAGATGTCTTTTGAAGGCATCGTGATAGAAAATGTGGAAAAAGTAGTTTTTAGAATTACTGAGGTGAACGATCGCGGAAACGACCAAGTTGATGAACTTCGAGAGAGAGGCACACAAGCCATTACCGTTGGTCAAATTTTTTCGGTTGATGAATTAACTGGCTGGGATATTAAACCGATATAACATAAGTATGTGGGCAAAAGAAACCTTAAAACCCAAAAAGCTGTAGCGCACGCGCAGCGTGCGCTACAGCTTTTTGGGTTTTGGGTTTAATTATGCTTGCCTACATAACGCAGATATAGCTGGCCTACGATTTTTTTTCATTCACAAATAACAAAGGCAACAGCGCGATCGCCCTTGCAATTGCGGACAGAAAGAATATTCCCGATATGCCATCATAATGGGCAGACTGGGCTAGGAACCCGCCAACCGTCGTCCCGAAAGCACCACTAACACCAGTTATCGCCGCCGCGATCGCAAAAAAAGTAGCACGATGTTCTATCGGGGCAATTCCAATTTGGATATTATTGGTGCAAAGATCAACCGCACTCCAAGCTCCACCCCAAACAATATGAAACAAAGCTAAATAGATAAATAAATGTGCTTGTAGAGGAGCAGTATTGGTGAGTAGCCAGAACAGAGGTGTTACAGCGATCGCAATTCCTGCAAATAGCAATAAAGGTCGATTGCCGATGTGATCGCTTAAACGTCCCCAGACTAGCAACATCAACATATTCGCGCCAGTGTAGATCGTATTAAACAGAGTCACCCAAGTTATATCCAAGCCTAAATTATTTAGCATATAGAGATTGAAAAATGGAGTGCTGAGATTAATCGCAAAGCCCCAGATAGCAGCATAAATCAGAAAGATTTTCAAATTGCGATCGCTTAGAGTTGCTGATAAATCCTTGAGTAAAGATGGATGTGCCGCTTGATATCTCTGTGGATTAATATCTTCCATAAATTGCTGACAGCCTAAGCTCAATAGTCCCGCCACAATGGCAACACTGAGAACTATGCCATAACCTGCGATCGCATTATTACATCCCGATACCACCAAACTCGCGAGAGGTAAACTGATTAGCTCCGCTAAATTACTCACGATTTGGCGAACACTATAGTAGCGTCCGCGTAGTTGAGATGGAACGAGTGCGGCGAGCCAACTCATCCACGATGCACCGCCCAAAGAGCCTAAAATATTGGAGATAGATATTAAAGCGAGAGTTAAATACACCAGAAGCTTAGGGCGATCAGCATAAAAAATAATCCCCAAAAGCAGTAGCAGCCAAGCTAACCGCGCTGGTAAAAATATCCAGAGTCCGAAGTTATGACGGCTGTTAGTTTGATTGGATAGTAATGCTCCGAGCGGTTGCAAAAGATTGGCGATCATTGGCAGAGAAGCGATCGCGCCAACTTCCATCGCATTAGCGCCCAGATCGAGCAAAAACTTATCAAGTAAAACGCCACCAGTAATGCTGTTAAATGCTGCTGCAAGTCCGCCATCAACCGTTGAGGCACGCAGACTATTGCGAATGGAAGGTCTTGGCGTTAATTTGGATTCTACTAAAGAGATATTCAGCGTAGGATTATCAAGGGTTTCTTCTATCACAGGGTCGCCTTTGATAATTGGTAGATAGATTTAGTGGACTGATTTATTTGTAATCGATGAAATGCGATCGCCAACTCCTGCTGCTAAATAGTTAGGTGAAATAAAACCCAGAATCCAAAAAGCTGTGGCGCACGCCGCGCGTGCGCCACAGCTTTTTGGATTTTAGCGCTTTTAGATTTGCTACTTTGCATTGCTTTTGTCGTTTATGTAATCGTCCATTAGATGACAGATTATGCAGTACTGTAACTCTGGCTCTAGTGATTCTAGGTACTGTCTAGCGTTGCCTTTTTGCCACTCAAAAGACAGTTTGTTGAAAGCGTCTGATATGGTGCCAAGCTTCTTTTGCTTGGAAACTCTGTATTTATCAATGTATGACATAGATTGATAAACTGTATTCCATCCAAATTCTTTATGTAAAATTTCGATTATTAGGCTATCTTTGGATATAAAAGCCTTCGTAATATTATTAATTTGCATTATCTTCAACTTCTAATACATTTCATTAATATATGTAAATATATTAATGTTTGAGATAATGTATATTTATGTCTAAATTAGCGTTTGAATTTATAAAGCAACTCCAATATCTTCCTTAATGCATAGAGGGTTGGCTTAGAGATAGTTCTAAGCATAACTGTAAGACTGGATTATGTAGAGATATTCAGGGTTTAAAGTGCGATCGCTCCGATGATGATTCTATGCTTATGTCTCGCAAGGAGCATGGTCATATATATAGACAATGGTGCATCAAGTTAAACAAGTGAAAAATGAGGAGATATGCAGGTATGCAAAAGAGAACTTAAAACCCAAAGATCTGTGGCGCACGCGCAGCGTGCGCCACAGATCTTTGGGTTTTAGTGCTTTTAGATTTGCTACTTTGCATTGCTCTTGGTCAGAAATTCAACTTTTGGAGGCGTGAATCGTGAAGATTTTATTAGTTGATGATGACCAAAATTTGGCAGATATCTTATTGCATTTACTTGCAGAATTTCACTATGCGATTGACTCTGCACATGATGCTGAAACTGCATGGCAATATGTGGAAACCTATGATTACGATCTAATCGTTCTCGACATCATACTGCCCCATAGTAACGGGATCGAGCTATGTGCAAAGTTACGAAATGCTGGCTATACCATCCCCGTAATATTGTTGACTGCCAAGGACAGTATGCACGATCGCGTGATGGGGCTAGAGGCGGGAGCCGATGATTATGTGGTCAAGCCCTATAACTTTGAAGAATTAATAGCGCGGATAAGGGCTTTGTTACGTCGCAATAGCGATCGCGATACATTACCGAAAGAATTAGTCTGGGGGAATTTGCGCCTTGATTTTGGAGCAAATAAAGTTACTTACAATGAACAAATTTTGTATTTAACTCAAAAGGAATATCGATTATTAGAATTATTTCTCATACATCCACGGCAAATTTTTAGCCGTAGTACATTAATTGATCGCGTCTGGTCGGCGGGAGAGTTTCCCAGTGAAGAGGCTGTGACTACTCACATCAAGGGATTGCGTCAAAAGCTAAAGGCGGCGGGGATAACGCAAGATCCGATTGAAACTATATATGGTTTGGGCTATCGGCTCAGAACTGCATCTGAGCAAGTAACTTCACCTCTGGTCGAGGCTCGGGCGATCAAAAATCCAAAAAATAATTCAAAAGAAAATAATTCACAGCAGCCTGATGTAAAGGTTAAGGAAGTTATTGCCTTGATGACTCAGAAGTTGCAAGCCAGTTTGGTGGATGCGATCGCGATGCTGCAACATTTGGCGATCGCTCTACAAGAAGGCCGCTTAGATCTAGATTTGCGCCATGAGGGATTTATGGAAGCACATCGATTGATCGGCTCGTTGGGAACCTTGGACTTTCCCGCAGGCTCAGCGATCGCCAGACAGATCGAGCAAATGCTAACCGTTGAGTTCCCTTTAGTTGCAACCGATAGCGCTAAGTTAATGCTGTTGATTGGTGATTTGCAAATAAACATCAGTGATACATCTAAGAAAGACCAAAATCAGCTAGAAAGCAAGTCTTCAGCTAATTTGGAGTTAATGCAATTACTGATCGTGGACGATGACCAAAAATTTGTCTTAGAAATCAAACGAGAGATAGAAAATTTCGATATTGTTGTCCAAAGTGCCTACGATCTGGCTACAGCGAGGTTACAGATTGCTAATTCGGCTCCTGATTTGATTTTGCTAAATGTACTGTTTCCTGATCGCTCTGAAAATTTATCTGAAAACTTCTCTGAAAATGGATCGACATTATTGAGTGAGCTGGCGGATCGCAATCCAAAAATTCCTACAGTAATAATGAGTGCGTCTGGGGGATTGAGCGATCGCGTGATGTTGGCGCGAGATGGCATCTGTGCATTTATCGAAAAGCCTGCTTCCGCAGCAGCAGTGGTACAGACGCTTACCAAAATTCTCAATCAAAAACGCGGCGATCGCCCCAAAGTGATGGTTGTCGATGACGATCCGCATATTCTCAATGCATTGCAAATTTTATTAGGACAATGGCAGCTAGAAGCTAATCTCCTGCAAGATCCACAAGAGTTTTGGCGAGTTCTAGAATCCTTCTCTCCCGACTTATTAGTTTTAGATTTGATCATGCCTGAATATAGCGGACTCGATTTATGTCGTGCTGTACGCACCTCATCGCTCTGGTTCGATTTGCCGATTATGTTTTTGTCATCCCAAAGCGATCGCGAGACAATTCGACAGCTATTTGCGGCGGGGGCTGATGATTACCTTAGCAAACCAATCCTAGAAGAAGATTTGCAGATCAGGATTCTCAGTCGTTTGGAACGCAGTCGGATATCGCGTCAGATAGTAATAAAGTAAATCTCGATCAAACCAAACCCAAATTTTTTGTAAAAGCCCAGCGAAGCTGGGCTTTTACAAAAAATTTGGGTTTGGTTTGTGTTCAATCTGCTACAAGTAGCTAAGCAAAAGAAACCTTAGAACCCCCCAAAAGCTATGGCGCACGCGCAGCGTGCGCCATAGCTTTTGGAGTTCTGGGTGTTATTTCGACTAGCTACTTATCGCCAAAAAGCGTAGAGTGTGTTCAGAAATTGTTAACAATATGGCAGCAGCAGCAGTTTGACATCTACCCATTACCTCAAAAAACTCTATTCATGGTTACTAAATCGATTTTATTGATAGATGACGAACCCAATCTTGCACAGGTTATTGCCGTTTGTTTAGAGAGCTTTAAAGGCTGGGAAGTTTGCGTGGTCAATAGTGGTAAAGAAGGATTGCAAATTGTGGAAGCATTAAAACCCGATGCAATTCTTCTTGATGTGATGATGCCTGACATGGATGGGATCGAAGTATTGCGAAATCTCCAAAACAATTCAGCTATTCAAGATATTCCTGTGATTTTATTAACCGCAAAAGTGCAAACCAGCGATCGCGAAAAGTTTGCGAAGCTAGATGTCGCTGGTGTAGTCGCCAAGCCCTTCGATCCTCTCAAAATCGCCGATGAAATTGCTCAAATGCTCAATTGGTAAGTAGGTAGTGAAAGCTAAGCAGTGCGGCAAAAGAAACCTTAAACCCCAAAAAGCTGTGGCGCACGCGCAGCGTGCGCCGCAGCTTTTGGGGTTTGGTTTTTATCCATGCCTACTAAAATAAACTTGCGCCCTCAGAATGTCTTCATTTTTAAGTTATACACTACAACTAATTGTAGATATGGGAGTCAGTTTGGAGCCAAGATGGAAAATGCATCCAGCAAAACAGTCTTATTGATAGACGATGAAGAAAATATTTGCGAAATTGTTCAGGTTTGCCTAGAAATGTTTGGCAACTGGAAAGCCACGACCGCAAGATCGGGTGAAGAGGCTTTAGCGGCACTCACCACAGATCAACCTGATGTCATCATCCTAGATGTGATGATGCCTAATATGGACGGACTTACCGTACTAAAACAATTAAAAGAAACCCCCCAACTTGCAAATATTCCCGTTGTGTTGCTAACGGCTCGCGCAGATTTGACGGAACCTCAAAAACTTTTGCAGCTAGGAGTTCAGGGCGCGATCGCTAAACCATTTGATCCGACTAAGCTCGCCGATCAAATTTCTAAAATCTTTAACTGGGAAAAAGTTCAGGTTTAAAAATACTTTCTTATCCTCAGATTTTCCTCATTTTTGTCTGCTAGTCTCACTACTTAAGGGCATAAGAGTTCTTTAAACCCTTTTTTAAATTGACCAACAACTTTGAAACGTTATTTTTAAACTTATGTTAATGACTACTAATAAACCATCCTCTACTGAACTTGATACTCGTAGTTCTTTGCATTCATCTATTTATACGAATTGCGATCCAGAGCTGAGATCAGTTTTGGACAAATTTTCGTTTAACATTGTTGATTTTAGTAGCAATTACATTTGTTTTAGTTGGTCTACCTCTGATTTGTCTCTTTTTTTAGCTATTGAGACTTTGATCATGTATGTCCCTTATCTAGACGAGGCGGTCTCTAAAACTTTTGACCATCCTGTTGAAATTGTATTTCAGCCTTCTATATGTTGAAACTATGGCAGTATTTCAACTCAGAATATCTTGATGTTATTTAAAACCTCACCCAAGAAATTAATTTAGGTTTTGCGCCCCTTCTCTTGCGGGAGAAGGGTTTGGGGGATAAAGGGCAATATTAGTTTTATATAACATCGGTTATTACAGCGCTTTGCGCTTTTGTAAAACCTAGATAAATTTTTGGAAGTGCCGCGAAGCGGCACTTCCAAAAATTTATCTGTACCTTTTAAAGCCTCAATAGGCTGTAACTTCTCACCAGCAAATCCCAAATTTAATTGTATGTATTATGAAAAAATTTGATTTTTTTTATCCATATCATGTTGCTGGGCAAGAATCTTCTATTTGGCAACTGCAATGTCATTTACGCATTCTTCAGCAATTTGGACGACAGATCGCGATCGCATCCCCTCAAAATTGCGAAATTGGTTGGTTTATTCCTGCTCAGATCGAAAAACTAGTAACCCAGATTGTGCGAGATTTTGAGCTTAATCTTGATCACTTTACTTGGGTCGAGCATGATCCTAACTATACCAACCAAAAAATCGGTACGGAATATAGTGAAATTGAATTCCAATGGCATCAAGGAATTGTCACTAATCCCCAATGGCGATGGCTCTCCGATGACATCAAACTTCTCATTGGCGAACCCTTCTTTGCAGGTGAGTTAGTGTCGTTAGTCTTTCGCCACGAGCAAAGTTCCACTTTCTTAAGCCTTACAGAAAAAGTATTCCACAATTTCAAGATACAGGTGGCAAAAAGTTCATGACATTAAGTAGGCAAGCATAATTAAACCCAAAACCCAAAAAGCTGTAGCGCACGCTGCGCGTGCGCTACAGCTTTTTGGGTTTTTAAGGCTACAAAGCGCAATTTATGCGGAACAGTTTTTGCAAAATCAAATCCCCAAGAAACAGCAACATATTCTTCTAATCAAACAATCTCTTTGTTTTTGAAGTTCAGTCCAAAAGTATTAAGTTTTAGGTTGAAATTCAATCATTTCAAACATCATTTTTGAAGTTCAGTCCAAAAGAGTTAAGTTTTAGGTTGAAATTCAAACATTTAAAACCCAAAACTATATACATCAAGATACGGTAAAGCTGTATGGATCAAGTAGGGTAAAGCTTTAAGGATCGACTTCAATCAAATCACCCCATCCATGAGCTAGTTTGGTGGATTGAAATCTTAACTGCACAACTTATATACCTGTATTATTTTGGCTTTTTATTAACTTCTCCTCAGCAAATCCCAAATTTAATTGTGTGTATTATGAAAGAACTCAATCTTTTTTATCAATGTCACGTTACTGGGCGAGAATCATCTATTTGGCAACTGCAATGTCATTTACGCATTATTCATCAATTTGGACGACAGATCGCGATCGCATCTCCTCAAAATTGTGAAATTGGTTGGTTTATTCCTGCTCAGATCGAAAAACTAGTAACCCAGATTGTGCAAGATTTTGAGCTTAATCCCGATCGCCTCACTTGGGTTGAGCATGATCCTAATTATGCCAGCCGACAAACTGGTTCGGAATATAGTGAGCTCGAATTTCAATGGCATCAAGGAATTGCTACCAATCCCCAATGGCGATCGCTCTCCGATGGTATCAAATTTCTGATTGGTGAACCTTTCTTTGCCGTTGACAATGCTGTGCATTTTCCTTTTTGCAGCTTAATGAGCAAAAATCATGACAAAATCATCCGTTAAATTGTCATTGCTGATTCCCATAGAAGAGATTGGTAGCTTCCTTAGCATTACCCGTTGTAATCTACATTAATTCTTTGAATAAATTATGACTAATTGGCTTAGGGAAACCGAAGAGATTAATTTCACTAATTGCGATCGCGAACCGATTCATATTCCTGCGGCGATCCAACCGCATGGAGTGCTGATGGTGCTTGCTGAGCCAGATCTGCGGATTGCTCAAGTCAGCCAAAATGCCCATGAGATTTTAGGTATTGAAGCAATTAAATTGCTTGATCGCCCCTTGGGAGAATTTATTGGCAGCGATTATCTCGAACTTATTCACGGTTGCCTTGAGCGCAATTTTGAATATATTAATCCTTTATCAATTAGCTTTTTTTGCTTAGGCGATCGCGATGAACTTAATTTTAATGGCATCGTTCATCGCGCTTTGAGTGGTGAAATCATACTGGAACTAGAACCAAAAGCTGACAATCAAAAGAGCGAACTTTCTCATTTCTATCATCAGATTAAGCAGACTCTCACCAAAATCCAACAAGCCGAAAATCTGACGGATTTATGTAATTTGATCGTGCAGGAAGTTCGGCGCATTACAGGGTTTGATCGCGTGATGGTCTATCGCTTTAGCGCACAGGGTGATGGCGCGGTCTTTGCTGAAGCCAAGCAACCAGATCAAGAAGCCTTTTTCGGACTGCGTTACCCTGATTCCGACATTCCCAAACAATCCAAACATCTCTATACCCTCAATTGGCTGCGTCTCATTCCCGATGTGCATTATCAGGCGGTTGACTTAGTTACCCATCAAGAGCAGAAGCCCCTAAAGAGCGATCGCCAGAATTTTCAAAAATCATCGCCTACCAAGCTAGATATGAGTTATTGTAGCTTGCGAGCGATCTCGCCGTTCCATATCGAATATCTCAAAAATATGGGCGTTGGCGCATCCATGTCCATTTCTCTGATACAGAATGGGAAGTTATGGGGACTGATTGCTTGCCATCACAATACCAGTAAATTTATTCCTTACGAAATTCGGACTATTTGCGAATTTTTAGGACAGTTGATGTCTACAGAAATCGCCAACAAAGAAGCTAACGAAAATCTCGATTACAAACTATATCTCAAGGATCTCCAAGGGAAATTCTTAGAAAAGCTAACCCAGACAACGGATTTTGTCGCGGGACTCATCGCCCATCCTGAATTATTGTTAGATATGACAGGCGCTCAAGGGGCTGTTATAGGTCAAGGTGATCAAATTTCTCTTATTGGTCAAACTCCTGACGAAGCGACCGTTGTTTCTCTAATTGATTGGCTAAATGGAAGCGAAAATCATTTTCAACAGCACCTATTTATCACCAATGCTTTACCGAGTCGCTATCCTGAATTTGCTAAATATCAAGATGTTGCCTGTGGACTAATGGCTATGGAAATCTCTAAATTCCAGCGTCAGTATATACTTTGGTTTCGTCCTGAAATATTGCAAACGGTAACTTGGGCGGGCAACCCCGAAAAACAAAAACAGATTGCCGAAGATGGGACAGTGATGATCTCGCCGCGTCATTCCTTTGAGGCATGGCAAGAATTTGTACATGGTAAATCTGGCGAATGGCTCGGCTGTGAAATATCTAGTGCGATCGAACTACGACAAGCGATCGTGGATATTGTCCTGCGTCAAGCCGATGAACTGGCGAATATCAATCTCAATTTAGAACGCAGTAATAATGAGCTAGATGCCTTTGCCTATATCGCTTCCCATGATCTTAAAGAGCCATTGCGCGGTATTCATAACTATGCTTCATTTTTATTGGAAGACTATAGCGATAAATTGGATGAGACGGGGACAGACAAACTGCATACTCTAGTTCGCTTAACTAAGCGGATGGAATCCTTGATCGAAAGCCTACTCCAGTTCTCACAGCTAGGACGGCAAGAATTACACATGGATCGGATTGATTTGAACCAATTACTGCTCAATACCAGTGAGTTGTTTAAAATGAATCCCCAATGGCAGGACTGTAGGATTAATATTCCTCAAGCTTTGCCGATGGTTTGGGGCGATAGTGTTCTGATTGAAGAGATTTTTGTTAATCTAATTTCTAATGCCTTTAAGTACAACGATCGCCCTCAAAAAACTGTAGAAATTGGCTGCACTAGCTACTCAGATGCAATTTTTCAAACTGATCAAAGTGTAACTCTCTACGTTCGCGACGATGGTATTGGTATCCGTGAGAGACATCTCGACTCAATATTTCGGATTTTTAAACGACTGCATCCTGCCAATAGGTATGGCGGAGGTTCGGGCGCGGGGCTAACCATTGTCAAAAAAATCATCGAACGGCACGGCGGTACAATTCAAGTACAATCAACCTACGGTCAAGGAACGACCTTCGAGTTTACCTTACCCCTGCGAGAGCCTAAGCTACTGGATGAGTGAATGTCGCCCTCACCCCACTCTCCCGCAGGAGAGGGGGAGCCAGAATCTTAAATTTCATTATGTCAAAGCTAATCAATTCACCTTGGGAAGATGTTACCGATCCAGTCATTATTGCGATCGAAGATAGTGATGAGGATTTTTATGCTTTCACCCGTACCATTCAAAAGCTAGGCATATTGGAGCGATCAGTTTACAATTTTTTGCGATTCCAAGATGGTGATGATTTCCTAGATTATCTATTTCGCCAAGGAGATTACCAAGAGCTAAAGGCTCCTTTGCCTGTGATGATTCTGCTTGATATCAATTTACCTAGTACCGATGGACGCGAAATCATCGCTCAGGTCAAACAGAGTGCAGCGCATCAGATGATTCCGATTGTGGTCATAACTACTTCCAATAGTCCAAAAGATATTGATAGCTGTTATCGCAAAGGTGCAAACACCTATATGATCAAGCCAATCGGCACATTAGAAATGCAGGAAAAAATTCAAACTCTATTTCACTATTGGTTTAGTACAGCCGTTTTACCCAGCCATGTCTAATTCTTCACTAGCTAAGATCGTAATTCTGATTGTCGATGACTCTGAAGTCGATCGCTATACTTACATTCATTATCTACAAGCGGAGACAAATCGCGATTACGATTTTCTTGAAGCCGATACTCTCGCATCAGGGCTTGAGCTATGGCGATCGCATCAGCCTGATATTATTCTGATCGATTATGCGCTTCCCGATGGTGATGGCTTAGATTTATTAACAGAAATCGGCGCTGAGAATTTAGTCTCACAAACTAAGGCGATCATGCTAACGGGAATGGGTGATGAAAAGTTGGCAGTGCAAGCAATGAAAATGGGGGCT
>JBBQRB010000107.1:0-11826 GCA_038215315.1 Pseudanabaenales cyanobacterium | reverse complement strand
TAGCGCACGCTGCGCGTGCGCTACCACCTCTTGCGCTCTCTTTTTAGAGTTGTCATAAAAATAACGAGACTTAGATTCTTTGATCTAAACCTCGTTACAAATGGGCTTAACGAAACATCTATGTTGCTGTTAGTAGCGTCTCAAGACCATACGATCTTCGCATCAGCTAAATAGCTTAAGAATAAATTTTCTGTAACATCAATCATAATCATACTAATTCACGAAATTCTTGAACTTTTAACTTACTAAGAGACGGTCAAAAAATTGTTTTTGGAATGTTAATTCATTAACAGCATTGACGAATTCAATTGTTTCTATTGATGAATTAGTTGTTAAAACATCTTTTATTTGAGAAAGCGTCACCTGAATTATTAGATCATCTTCAATATCAGGATCTTTAACTATTTGAAACAGATATCCATATTGTTTAAGTTCTGCAAATCCTATCTGGAGAACTGCTCCATTATCAATACCGATCTTTGATATTAGTTGCGATCGCTTGATATGTTTACCTGTGCGACCTAAATATTTAGCAATGCCTACTAAGGTTTGCCATGCGATCGTCCCATTAATTTGCTCAAGTTTTAGATGGGTTTTTTTGAGATTAGGATTAATATTGTCGATGATTTTTGAATTTAAACCAGTTTTTTGAATGAGATTCATTTCTGATTTAGCGCTCCGAAAATCAATTAATCGCACATCATAGCGGCGATGAAAAGCATTATCGACTAACTCAACGACAACATCGCAGTTAGAGTCAGGTAACTCATAGCTATGATGTCCCCACCAAATACCATCAATTTGATTGTCAAAGCGATCGCTAAGCATAAATTCTGTTTTGATATATTCGACTTTCTGGTACTTTATGTTCTGAATATTCTTATTGAACTTATTAATAAACAAGCAATCCCGAACTAGTAATTTTGGTGAAGGATTACCCATGCCAAAAGGCTCTAATTGTTTTAACTCATTAAATAATTCACGGTTTAGATCGGCAATATTTACTTCTAAATCAATTACGATCCCCTTGTTTTGCAATTGTCCATACTGACTCCAAAATTTTTGGTCAATTGCTTCAACTAAAACCTGCATATTATCTAGATTAAAGCTAAGCCCACCTGCCAACGGGTGTCCACCAAAACTAATGAGTAAGTGTTCCAGTCCTTTTAAAAGTTCGTAGAGATTGATACCCGCTAGCGATCGCGCACTTCCTTTAGCTATTCCATCCTCGACTGTGCAGAGAATACATGGGCGACCATATTCAGCAACTACCTGCCCCGCAACTAGCCCCAATACTCCTACTGACCACAGGGGATCAGCTAGTACGATTATCCCCGTAGTAGATAGATCGAGCCGCTCTATTTTTGCCTGTACTTGCTTAAATACAAGTTTTTGTAGAGCTTTGCGCTGGTCATTAGCAAGCTCTGTCTGCTCTATTAAATTTTTGCAGACCTCTTGATTATCAGTAGTCAAAAGTTCCACACATTTCTGCACATCTCCCCAAATACGACTAACGGCATTAATACGAGGAGCAATGCCAAAGCTAATATCAATGGGGCGATCGCCAACTCTTTTACATTGCTCCAAGAGCATTCTTACGCCAAGGCGCTTTTTTTGACGTAATACTTCAATTCCCTTTTGGGCAAGGTAACGACAATCACCTGTAAGCTGAACTAGGTCGGCAACTAAGCCGATCGCCACCAAGTCCAATAACTGTTCTAGCGATTGCTCTGATACCGCTTGAAAACCATCAGGAGGGTTTTGCTGAAAGTCTATATAGATAGCTTCCATTAATTTGTAAGCAACCGCAACCCCTGACAAATGGAATAAAGGGTGTTCTTCAGATAAGTAACGCGGATTGATAATCGCCACTACTGGCGGGCGGCTATCTGGGAGAGTATGGTGATCGGTGACAATGATATCTATTCCCAATTGGCGAGCATATTCTAGGGCGGCAATGCAGGTGCTACCTGTATCACAAGTGATGATTAGGCTGACGCTTTTATTTTTAGCGGCACAATGCGATCGCCATGCATCCAAACCCTTGACTGAAATTCCGTGAGATTCTTTAAGCCGATCAGGAATATGAAACAGTAAGCGATCGTTTTTTGTAAAAAATTGCCCTAATCCTTCCCATAAGACCGATGTTGCCGTAATCCCATCAGCATCGAAGTCTCCCCAAATTGCGATTGTTTCTCCTTGTTGCCATGCTTGTCTAATACGAGCGATCGCAAAATTCATTTCTTCGCCAAAGGCAAATGGGCTAGTTGGTTGGTAAGCGTTGGGATTTAAAAAAGCCTCCACCTGCCCACGATTATCAATCCCTCTTTGAATTAATAACTGCGCGGCAAATCTGCCAACTTTATCGACTAACCAAGTTGGCAGATCATCTGTTTCTAAAATTTGCCAATTTGTGAGCGACATAATTATAAAATTAAATCTAGATTTCTAAACTTGCTTCACCAACTAACACAACCCGCAACCATCATTTTTTGCAAGATTGTTAGCTATAGCCGTAATCAGTCTTGTTAGGACACAAAGCGAGAAGACGAGTTGCGGCGCTTCACGTCGCAACTCGTTTCTTGGTTTTTAATTTGTCCTAGTACACTTAGCGACAGCTATACAGTACGATCCACAAAAGTGTTGACATACTTTTGTGGATCGTACTGTATAGCTATAGATAGTTCAGATCTAATCATAGGTTTAAAATAGTGCTTATAAAAATTTTTAACTCGCGCTTATCTCTGACATCAAATCATCGATTTATAAAGTATGGATGTCATAAACTGCAATCTTTTCTACAATTTACGGCGCTTAGTGCGATCGCTTTTTTGATCTGCTTCCATGTATTTACAGCTTCCGCTTGGGCTTTACAAGCCTCTGATATTCCAGATCTAACAGAGATTAAGACTCTAACTGACCAGACTTGGGTGATTGATGATTCTGACACGCTGAGTGCCTTAACGAAAAGCACAATTGCCAGTAAATCTCAAAAACTTGCAGACTTGACTGGCATTGAAGTTCGCGTTGTTGCGATCAAGCGTATCGATCTCGGTCAACCTGCTACAGAATTTGTAACCGAACTATTTGACAACTGGTTCCCATCGGAAGAAGAAAAGGCAAACCAAGTTTTACTATTCTTAGCGACTGAAGATCATCGTACAGCTATTCAAACAGGATCTAAGGTAAGGAAAATTCTGTCAGATGAAATTGCTAGCAGCATTACTGATGAGACGATGCTCTATCCTGCTCGCAAAGCTAACTATAATCAGGCAGTAAACGAAGGTATGTCCCGACTAGAAGCAATTCTAAAGGGGAATCCCGACCCCGGTGCACCGTTGTTAGCAGTAGAGGAGACTGAGACCAGTAACTACGCAACTAGGGAAGAGACTGAGGCTAGCTCTTCCAATATCGTGGTCATTATTTTATTGGTTCTAGCAACATTACTACCGATGGCAACCTACTATTGGCTACAAAGCCAACCTTGATCAAAAATAGTTCGGCGAGATAAAGCCCAAAAAGCTGCGCCGCACGCTGCGCGTATGGCATAGCTTTTTAGGTTTAGATGTGGCGCAAGCTATACATCTGTTAATAATCTTCATAGCTAACTTCCTGCGCCAAGTTGGGTGGTGTTACTGCACGAATAATTCTAACTTTATGGCTTTCGCGCTGAGTCTGAGCCTCGATCGCGATCGCTTCAAAAGCAACATCAATACTACTAAGCGGAATAGTCGTATTTGTCTGAGTCTCAATAAGCTGAGTACCAGCGATCGCCTTAAAGTCAAGCAGCCAGCGTGGTCCATCCACAATCATCCGTGTTTGTAGATCTTTGATCCAAAACTTCACAAAGAATTTTGGGGCGATCGCAGGTAGCCTTACCGTCACTAACATCGGCGTACCTGAAATAAGCTCACCAGCAGGAATAACAATTTCAGGTATGGGGATTTCTTCCTGTTCGGGTAAAGATGTTTGGGAAGATTCTTGCAGATTACGAATAGTTTTAGCGGTCTCGGCCAGATTAAAAGCAGTTGAGTTGGGACTCATCACACCTTGAGTCGGAAAACTATTAGGATCAACCGTTTCTTCCCAAACATATTCATTCAAAATCAAATCAGGCTCATTAATTAAGAGACGATCCAGCTCAGCATCAAGCTCAATGTCTAGCCCCGCTAAGCTATCGGACTCAGCAATGGTTCGGTGAGTCTGCTCAGGATTGTCCAAATCAATCGAGATTCCAGTTAAATCTTCCTGATTAATAGTTGTAGATTTATCCAGTAACAGCTCCTCAGTGCGCTGACTTTCCTTTTGCGCCGCGATCGCATCGGAAGAAAGAGTTTGCAACTTATTTAAAAATCGATTATTAAGATTACGGGGATTAGACTTAGATCCAGTAAAAGTAGGTAGCTGACTACCATGCCCCTCTATGCTCTCTAGTCTTTGCTGCTCCAATAAGTGTTCATAATTTGCGGGAAGTTCTTCTTCAAAGCTGTAAAGTAGTTCAGGTTCTTCTAGCTCAGATCCTTCATTGTTGTCAATATTATTAAAATTATTCAAGCGGTTGTCCAAGCGGTTGTCTAAAGGCAAGTCTGACGAATTCTCAGAAAAGTCTATGAGGGCAAATTCTTCTTCTATCCTTTGCAATTCTTCTTCTGCATATTCATGGTCTAGAGCATTGGAGTTGTCAACTCTATTTGGTAGAGGAGGTAGCGGTGGTAATGAGAGAGCTTTTGTAGAGTGGTCTGAAGCTACAGCCTCTTTTATTGCTTTGGGTCTATTAAAGGGTAATGGAGGTAAACTTAAGGGCTTAGCTTGTATTGTTTCGCGGACTGTATTTTGTTTAGGCTTAGTTGGAAGACTCTGAGGAGTTTTTTGCAAAAGCTCAGGGGCAGGATCTTGAGAGGTGTATTTCTGAGCTTCTTTGATCATCTCAGGCAGAACTCTTGAAGCTGGATAAGATACTGCGATCGCCTGCTGCAAAATGAACATTTCGCCATACTGTTGAAAATCTTGATCAGGAAGAATCTGTACTTCTCCAATCAAAACTTGAATCTCTGATGGCGGTGGAACTAGAATTTTATAGGAGAATGGAATCACTCCATTAGGAAGACGTTCACTAGGTTTAGCGATCGCTAGCTTTTGACATACGACCACCTCAAGGGTTTGAGGATCTCTAAGAGTAATCTCAATTTCTCCATTGGTATAGGCTTCACCTATTAAAATTAGATGATTATCATCATCAACTAAATACTGTGTTTGCGATAACCTCAGTAAAGATCTTGGTTGATTTGAAGTAAATGTACTATTCTCTGGATATGACTCTGAAACGCTTAAGTTTCCAGAAGAGAAATTATCTTTGTCATCGATTATTAATGAGGATGAGGCGGATTCATCTTCCTGATCATCCTCTTCTGAACCAAATATAGCAAACTCATCAAACATGGTTTGAACGAGTTCTACTGATCTTTGTTCAGCAATGTCTAGAATTGGTGAACTAAACTTTAATGGAACTGGTTCGGATTGCGCTATGCCGAGAGCATTAACATGAGCCGAAAAAACTTCTGATGGCACGTCTTGGCTTTCTTCGGAATCATTAAATGTCCACTCTGAGAAAGAGTCAGCAGAAACAGGAATTACATCAAACTTAACTACTTTTAACCATGAATCTTGCGTCTCTGTAGCTGCACAGCTAATTTGCCATAGTCCTGGCACAAAATTAGTGTAGGGCATAACAATCAGTAGCCCATCGTGACTGATCTTCTTGACGATTTTTTGCTGAAGTGGTTCGTGTCGGACATCAGCTAAAGGTCGATAGGCGATCGCGATACTTACAGCTAAATTGTTCAAGTCAGACTTTGCAGCAAGTCGATACTGCCCCTCCAAAATCTCGACGGTCGGAGACTCCAAGGGCAACCAGGACTTGTCACCTTTTCGTTGCAACAAAAACTCCCAGTTTTCCATAGTGGCGGCAGATCTGAATGTGCTTAATTATGGCAAATACTAACCGATCTATGCGGGTATAGCAATAGAGAGTCTTGACCATCAGCAATTCTCGTTATGAAAAACCCAGATGAGTAATTGCATCGCGAACCGCCGCCATTACTCATTTGGGTTTGATAATTCATCTTGCGAGTGCCCACAATGGTTGCAAAAAGATAGATCCCTATATGTCGGATGGTGACAACTTTGACATTCAACATATTGGTGATAGCCACAATGGGTGCAGAAAATATCCTGATTTCTAATTTTTTTACCACAACTTACACAGCAAGAATTTTGAAGTCGCTTTGCTGCTTGGACTTTGGTATTAAAAACAAATTGCTGAAAAAATTTGATAATTGCAAATCCCACCACGGGAACTAAAAAGATATAGACATAATTAATTAAGAAAAGCAGTCCACCAAAAAGGACGCTAAAAATATTTCTTAAGAACTGGAAGACAATACCTACTTGTAGAAACTCAAAGATTTTAAGTAGTAATGGAATTAGAAAAATAACGAGCAAGTGCCAACTGATTAATGAGATCAGTCCATAGCGTTTATTTTGAGCAATCCGATGAACAAATAAAGCAATAAGTATTAGAGGAAGTAGGAAGCCTGCTTGGAAAGCAAATTGAATACTTGGATACCAAAACGAAGCCTGTTGATAACTTGATGACAATTCTTGAAAACTAGATTGATCTTGCAAAAACGAAATCAATTGAGTGGACTCTGGTTTTGCGATAAGTTCCTGCTCGGCTACAAGAATTTCGGACTCAGCGATCGCAATTTTTCGGTTGTTTTGTTCTAGCTGTTGCTTAGCTTTGCCCGCAGCGACTTGGTTAATCGACTGATTTTGCGGCTGCTCAGCAATTTTTTCTAATAAAGTTGAGTCATATTGTGCACGAATCGTAGAGTTGGTTTCCTTGAGCTTATTAATACCTAACTGAGACTGATTGATATTTCTGAGAATTTTTAGATTTTGTGGTTTGTTGATCTGATCTTGATATTCTGCGTACTTCAAACATACTGGTGATACCTTGCCCAGATGACCAATATTGTTGTCGAGGTAAATCTGTTGTAAGCCTTGACGATTTATCAAGCCATCACCTAGCCACTCATTTAATGACTTTTTAATGATTTCAAGATCTTTTTTACCAGTAGTTTTTTCTTGATAACTTCGCCATTCGTTATAGCAAGGATAGGCTTGAGAAGGACTCATATACCAGTCGCTGATATCAGCTAATCCTATGAACACATTAGCCAAAATGAAAATATCAATCAGGATAATTACAATTAAGCTAACCTTGTTGATTGGCTCATTATTAACCGTTTTTGACTTGCGGAACCACCTATTTAAGAGACGAAACATAATTTTTATTACTACCTATTTTTACTTTGATTGAAAGTACCAATTCACAAAAGAATTAGTAGGCTTTTATGATTTAAAAAACAAGCCTAGCAACGTTTTTATAAAGATAAAAGTGTTGTAACCATTTTGTCTTTTGGTATAAAATAACATTACACATCGAAATATTAACAAAAATGACAACTTGGCAATGTATAAGTGGGTGTGGAGCTTGTTGTTATTTAGAGCCCAGTGAACGACCTGACCTAGGAGAGTACTTAACTGCTATAGAAATGCAGCAGTATCTATCGATGGTAGGTGGTGATGGTTGGTGCATCAACTTTGACAGCCTAAATCGTCAATGTCGCATATACGATCAACGTCCCCGATTTTGTCGTGTTGAGCAAGATACTTTTCACGATATGTTTGGTATTGAGCCAGAAGAATTAGATGAATTTGCGATCGCCTGTTGTGAAGAAAATATTGAGTCAGTATATGGCGATCGCTCCCTAGAAATATTGAGATTTCGGCAAGCAAACATCATCTGTGACCTAGATCACTAGTTTATAACGACTGGGAACATATCACCCTCTGATTAGAGTTACACATTTTTAAGGACATCAGTCACAGCTTTATCCTTAATATTGAGTGATTGTATTAGTAGTAGATATCGTGGAAATAATGTTATGACTACTAAAAGTGTTGTCAGAGAACTGGTCAGTCAAGCGCTTTTGATTAAACATCTTACGCCTGAATTAGAAAGCATGATCAATATTGAACTATCTAAGCAAGGTGACATCAACGATTTAGATTATGAAGCTTTGGAATATTTGATGCAAGCAATTAATCAGGGCAAGATTCATCAAGTAAACCAGCAAGCTATATGAGTAGGTACAGCGCTTTGCGCTGTTATAGAACCCAGACAAACTTTCAAAAGTGGCGCGAAGCGCCACTTTTGAAAGTTTGTCTGTACATAAAGCGCTAAACTTATATCAACAGATATTAAATTTGATGCTCTGCACATATGGTGATTTTGACCTATTGGCGATCGCGCTTTCAGCCTCAATTAGCGTCTTTGCGGAAAACTCATGGCTCATTATGTAGTCTGTTCGCTTTGGTCATCTTCTTTACAAGCGCTTGCCAAAACCAGACTGACCTTTTACCAGCTTTACCCCAGCACCCCGATATTCAAGTCTTCTTTAATCAAAATCAATCATCTCGCTACACAGATCCATATCGCAAGGTTAATCGTTTAGGCGATAATTTAGAAAAAGTAATGATTGAGAATATCAGTCAAGCTAAGTCTAGTCTGGATATTGCTGTTCAAGAATTTCGTCTACCTAATATCGCTAATGCGATCGTTGAAGCAAAACTAAGAGGAGTTCAAGTTCGGTTAATTCTCGAAAATAAATACAGTCGGGCTTGGGGAGAACTCACACCCGCCGATGTAGAGAAATTGGATCGCCGAGAATTAGACCGTTTTAGGGAATTTCAAAAATTTGCTGACATAAATGGCGATGGTCGATTGAGTGAAGATGAACTCGAACGCCGAGATGGACTGTATTTAATAAAAAGTGCAGGTGTCGATTGGATTGATGACAAAGCTGACGGATCAAAAGGCAGCGGTCTGATGCATCATAAATTTATGGTGATTGATAATCAAGTGACCTTGTTTGGCTCAGCAAACTTGACCATGAGCGACATTCATGGAGACTTTAATAATCCTGACACCAGAGGCAACGCTAATAATCTACTAAGAATTAATAGTAAAGATCTCGCAACTAGATTTAAACAAGAGTTTGACCTGATGTGGGGAGATGGAACGGGCAAAAAAACAGATAGCTTGTTTGGAACTAATAAACCATCTCGCAAAATTGATTACTTATTAATTGGTGGAGCGCAAATCAGGATTAAATTTTCTCCTGAGCCCCGATCTGCGGTGAGGGAACAGACGGGTAATGGATTAATCGCTACTGCGATTTCAGGATCTCAGAAAAGTGTGGATATGGCTTTGTTTGTCTATTCTGATGAGTATATTTCTAAAATCCTAGAGGAGCGCCAACGCAATAATGTCCAAATTCGCGCTCTAGTAGAACCGAGGTTTGCCTATCGAGATTACTCCGCAACTTTGGATATGTGGAGTTTGCAATCGACTCAGGATTGTAAGTCTGAGAAAAGTAGTGCTTGGAAACAATCGATTAAAACTGTAGGAGTTCCAAATCTAGTTTCTGGCGACACCTTACATCATAAATTTGCTATTCTTGATCGCAATACTGTAATTACTGGCTCCCATAACTGGTCTAACGCTGCAAACTATATCAATGACGAGGTATTAGTAGTAATTCAAAACGAGATTGTCGCTTCCCATTACCAAAGAGAATATGAACGCCTATACAAAGGTGCAACTTTTGGTCCCACTGCTAAGTTAGTACAGGAGACTTCTAAGAGTTGTGCAGAGAGAGTTAAGGATAAGCTAACGGTTGAAGTGGCAGAACCTTAGAGAGAAGGGCTACGCTCAGCGCAGCCCTTACAGCAGATTGAGAACAAATCCAAATCTTTTGTAAAAGCCGCGCGAAGTGGGACTTTTACAAAAGATTTGGGTTTGGTTTGATCGGGATTTGTTGTAATTTTATACAAGTCTAACCAACTCAGCACTCAAATTCCACATTCGTTCTGCTCTAGAGCCATCTCGGGCTTGAGGAGAAACGGTCTGAACAAAAGACTTACCATCTTTTTTCTGACGATTACCCCAACTCCAGTAAGCTCCAGACTGTCTGTATTCAGGATCAGCAATAACAGTCGCAACTCTTTGTCCTGACAGCTCTTGACTTACATATCCCTTGGTAATATTTTTTTGAAATAGAGGGAATAGCTTTTGGAACAATGGATAATGATTGCGGAAGAGAGGTGTATCAGCAACACAGCCTGGATAAAGAGAACTGAAAGTGATACCTGTAGACTGATGATAGCGGCGATGCAATTCGCGCATAGTCAAAATATTGCAAACCTTGCTCTCTTTGTAAGCGCGGACAGGTTCAAACTTTTTGCCATTTGCCATCGAGATTGGTGGCTTAAACCCTTGCTCAAATCCTTCAAGATTGCCGAGATCGGGCTGAGGTGGAATCTTCCCGCCGAGTTCATCAGGATTATGAGTAACAGTACCCAAAAGCACCATGCGCTTATCAGGATAGCTCGATTTCTTCATATCTTCTAGCAACAAATTGCATAACAAAAAGTGACTTAGATGATTGGTGGTCATCGTTAGTTCAAATCCTTCAGGCGATCGCAATGGCTCCTTGATCAAAGGTAGATAAACAGCCGCGTTGCATAGGAGCGCATCAAGAGACATTCCCGTTGCCCGAAAATTTGCCACAAATTCACGGACGCTCACTAAAGAACCAAGATCAACTTTAAGAATTGTGTAGTTGTCTTTAGAAATACCTACAGATGCAGCCGCCTGTTCAGTCTTGGGAATATTCCGACAAGCCATGACAATATGCCAGCCTTTGTCAGCAAGAGCCTTTGCAGACCATAACCCAACGCCAGAGGATGCACCTGTAATAATAATTGTAGGTTTTTGAGAATGCGACATTTTAAAGAGTAAATCTATTAACTTTGCTTAAAATCTTACATTGAACTGGGACTGTTCAGTCATCTAGAGACTTTAGATGAAAATTAAGCATTACCCCTCAACGCAAGACTAGACAATGGCTACGTCATTTTCTAGCTTAAAAAATCTTATTGAATTTAGTTTCTAATCAATAAAAGTGTATCGACACTTTTATTGATTGGTACAGCAGCAGTTCTAATTTTGAGAATCAATTTTTTGAAAGCTAGTTTTCTTGAGCTTGGGTTTTTTAATCCTTATTAGAGATTCCCTTAACTCAGGTTCTAATACTATCAATGGAAAGCGATCGCTAGTCCTAACAAAGTACCAATCACACCAACTATAGTTAAGAAGAAATGGAACAGTGAAGTGCTACCTTTCTTGACCATATTTCGCATTGCCAGTTTTACAAAGCTATCTTTTTCTTTTATTTGACTATTGACAGATCTCTCATCACTAAAATTATCTTTAGTTACTTCTGTTGCATCTGCGTTGTCACGGATGTTTTGACCATTTTGACCATTTAGATTGTTGTTCATAGTTCAGTTTTTCAAGCAAATTAAAATAAACTTTTTAATAGATGACACAAAAATATTTAGCAGTTTTAACCTAATTCAAAAAGACTAAATTCATGGAATTAGCTAACTCTATAGTTATATCTTCTTAAAGAAAGTTTATCATCGATTTTCCTAATAAACGGTAGGATAAATAAATTATCTTTGAAAACAAGATGATTATTATAAAATAAGTATAAGTAATTTTGCTGTTGTGTAGTACAGTTTGCACAGGCAAGATTTAAATGCCGAACATAGTTAACTCAAGGAGAAATCTACTATGGCTGTTGAAAAAGTCAACTCTTCCTCTAGCTTAGCGGAAGTCATTGATCGCATTTTGGA